>JANOXC010000152.1:0-4341 GCA_031418215.1 Bacteroidota bacterium | reverse complement strand
TTATTAGCTGTTACAGACCCTGATAATGGATGTATTGCAAAGCTGGGCCCTATACAAGTCAATGACTCTGCACACATTCCTTCTTTAGTAACAGATCCCCCATCTTACTTTTTATACTCATGTGGTCATCTTTTTCCGCAAATTACCGCACAAACCGACACGCTCTCCTCCATTAGTTGGTACTATGGAAACACCATTTTACCTGCATTTTCAGACACACTTTTGCCATCCAAGGCAGGATTATATAAAGCTGTTGCCACCTGTTCTGCCGGCTGCACGCTTTCCATCTTTGATCCAAAATTTGTGTATGCAGATCCTGTTATAAAGCTTGACAATCCTTCCACAAAAGCACTTTGTAATGCTGACAGTGTATTGTTAAGTGTGAATAATGACTTTGTATTTTTTGCATATAATTATGAGTGGATGAAAGATAATACGACCACTGTTGGTACAACGCGACAGGTTTACGTTGCCGATAGCGGTTATTACAATGTAAGTGTATCATCATCTGCCTCAGGCTGTGTTGATACCAGTACCACCATTCATATCAGCAGTTCAACGGTTGCAGTGCCAACAATAGCACCTCAGGGTATTATTAAATTATACTATGGTTCAGGAGTTAGGGTGAGCACTGCAAATATTCCGGGGTACAGCTACCAATGGTTGCGCGATGACAAACTCATTAATAATGCAACAAAATCCTCCTACTACATCACTAAGCCGGGAGTTTATACTTTAATTGTAGGTAATGCAGAAAAATGCAGCAACATTTCACTCCCTGTTGAAGTGCAACACACACATCGTTACCAGCATATTACACCTTCCACAGAGAAGGTCGCCGGCGAAGACAATACAAAAGATGTTTCTATTGATATTTATCCAAATCCTACCAACGGTCAATTCTTTTTAAACGGACTGAATATTGAAGAAGAGGGATTAAACCTGACTATTGTTGACCTTTACGGAAGGAGTGTATACCAAGAAATTTTAATTGCTGTTTCAGGAAATATCAATAAAGAAATTACACCTGGTGATCTGGCCGAAGGGTTGTACCTGATTCTAATAAAATCAGAACATCATTCCTATAGCATGTCATTGATGGTGGTGAAATAAACACAACTGTAAGTTCTTTTCACGCTTCTTCAAATTTACCTTTTCCCATCAATGAATCACTAGCTAATCACTATTTTTGCATTCTTCAAAAAAACTAAAAAAATGAGCACATTAACCGCAACCGATTTCGGCATTAGCGAAGCACTGTCACAACTTGGAATAAAAGAAATTAATAATGGTGCCAGTACAGGTACACAATGGTTTAATACCACGGGAGAAATGCTGGAAAGCTATGCCTCTTCCGATGGTGCGCTCATTGCAAAGGTTCGTCAGGGAACGAAAGACGATTATGAAAAAATAATTATAACAGCAGACGAAGCTTTTAAAAAGTGGAGGATGATTCCTGCCCCTCATCGTGGAGAAGTGGTTCGCCAGATCGGTGATGAGTTGAGAAAAAATAAAGAGGCTTTGGGGAAACTGGTTTCCTATGAAATGGGAAAGATTTACCAGGAAGGACTGGGTGAAGTGCAGGAGATGATCGACATCTGTGATTTCGCTGTGGGATTATCACGACAGCTTTATGGTTTGACAATGCATAGTGAGCGTCCGAAACACCGTATGTATGAACAATATCATCCACTTGGAATTGTTGGTGTAATATCTGCATTTAATTTCCCTGTAGCAGTTTGGAGTTGGAATGCTATGCTTGCAATGGTTTGTGGTGATGTTGTTTTATGGAAACCTTCCAGCAAGACCCCGCTATGTGCCGTTGCAGTGCACAACATCATTGCAAAAATTCTGAAAGAAAACAATGTTCCTGAAGGCGTATGCAATTTAATTGTTGCAAGCTCGAAACATGTAGGCGATAATTTTTTAGCTGATAAAAGGGTGCCATTAATTTCTGCCACGGGCAGTACGCGTGTTGGTAAACGTGTTGGTGCCATCGTTGGCGAAAGATTGGGAAGAAGTTTACTCGAACTCGGAGGGAATAATGCCATTATCATCACCGAAAATGCTGACCTTGACATGGCATTGCGTGCTGTATTGTTCGGTGCAGTAGGAACAGCAGGACAGCGTTGTACTTCAACAAGAAGATTGATCATCCATGAAAGTGTCTATGACAATTTCAAACAAAAATTGGTAAAAGCATACGAACATATTCATATCGGTAATCCCCTCGATAAAAAAACCTTGGTAGGCCCTTTGATTGATAAAGGAGCAGTTGCAGATTTTAATGCCGCTATTGAAAGAGTAAAAAGCGAAGGCGGCACTATTTTATTCGGTGGAAAAAATTTAACAGGTGATGGATTTGAAAGCGGTTGTTATGTGCAGCCATGCATTGCCGAGGTGAAGAAAAATATTCCCGTAGTTTGTCATGAGACTTTTGCTCCGCTTTTATATATCATGAATTACAAAACCATTGAAGAAGCCATTGAATTCCAAAATGATGTTCCGCAGGGATTATCTTCTTCCATTTTTTCAAGAAATATATTAGAAACAGAGAAGTTTCTTTCTGCTGAAGGAAGTGATTGTGGCATTGCCAATGTAAACATCGGAACCAGTGGTGCAGAGATAGGTGGCGCATTCGGTGGTGAAAAAGAAACTGGTGGCGGAAGAGAATCAGGAAGTGACTCCTGGAAAATATATATGCGCCGACAAACGAATACGATTAATTACAGTACGGAGCTTCCTCTAGCGCAGGGGATAAGATTTGACTTGTAGAGGAAACTTGCCTTCTTTTTTGTGTTGGGCTTAAGCCCAACACAAAAAAACAATTGTCCTTCAGAAGGAATCTATTTAAAATAACCCTGAATGTTTATTCTGAAAATGAGTTTATGCCTTGATGGATCAATAAGGAAAGTTTCAAATAGTTTCCTCCTGAATGACAAAGTAAAAAGAAAGTTTCAAATAGTTTTCTCCTGAATGACAAAGAGAAAAGAGAAAGTTTCAAATAGTTTTCTCCTGAATGACAACATTGGGATTTTGCCATTATATAGAATTAATTTTTTGAAGCGAGTTGCATTATGCTTAAAATAGATATCCACACTCACATCCTCCCTGAAAACATCCCCAACTGGAAAGAGAAATTCGGTTATGGGGGTTTCATACATCTCGATCATCATAAACCTTGTTGTGCAAGGATGATGATGGATGATAAATTTTTTAGAGAGGTGCAGGATAATTGCTGGGATGCAGAAGTACGAATGAAAGAATGTGATCATCATGGCATACACGTTCAAGTGTTAAGTACTGTTCCTGTGATGTTCAGTTACTGGGCAAAGCCTGATGACTGCCTTGAGCTATCAAAATTTTTAAATGACCATATAGCGGGCATCATCAATAAATATCCAAAACGTTTCATCGGATTAGGAACAATTCCTTTACAAGCACCTGCATTAGCTATTAAAGAGCTGGAACGATGTAAAAGCATTGGACTCAAAGGTGTGCAACTCGGCTCTCATGTGAATGACTGGAACTTAAATGATGAAAATTTATTTCCTGTTTTTCAGGCATGTGAAGAAATGCAAATGTCAGTCTTTGTACATCCCTGGGAAATGATGGGCGAAAAACAAATGCAGAAATATTGGTTGCCCTGGCTGGTAGGAATGCCTGCAGAAACAACACGTGCTATCTGCTCTATGATTTTCGGAGGTGTTTTTGAAAAATTACCGAAATTAAAAGTCGCCTTTGCACATGGTGGTGGTTCTTTTCCTTATACAATTGGTCGAATACAGCACGGTTATGATTGCCGTCCTGATCTCGTTGCTGTAGATAATCCTTTTCCTCCTAAAAATTACCTCGGTAAATTCTACCTCGACTCCTTGGTACATGATGAAAAAATGTTACACTATTTGGTAGATCTTGTCGGTGCCAATCGTGTAGCACTGGGTAGCGACTATCCTTTTCCGCTTGGTGAAAATATTCCGGGAAGTTTGATTGATTCCATGCCGCTTGCCACTAATGTTAAGGAGCAGCTTTTGCATGGCTCTGCTTTGGAATGGTTGGGGATGATGAAAAAAGATTTTGTTTAATGCAAACTCAAATAGTCATGATTCACATAAATCTTGAATCATGAATTGCGAATGTTAAATCTTGAATCAAGCCTATTTCAAAATTCAAGCTTCTTCATTCGATATTTGAAATTCCTTTTTTGACCCTTCAAAACCCAATCACTGGCGCGCCCCGAGTACTCGCATACGCGTCAGGCTAAGCGGCCAGCTTAAATTGCAGTTGTTTGGCATTTGCCCTATCTTTTCGCTTGTCATAAACGCAATGGATTTTGACTAG
>JANOXC010000151.1:0-19303 GCA_031418215.1 Bacteroidota bacterium | reverse complement strand
GTAAAAGCAATGAGATCATTTCTAATAAATCGTAATTATTGGACATCTTTAGCTTAAACAAATTATCTGCACTCCTCTTATGGCCTTAAAATCAGTTATATTTGTTTATGAACGGTAGTTTTTAGACGGACTGCCGTTAGTGGTAATGCCAAGAAATTTGTATATTTGCGTTATGGACTTACTCAGAATAGAAATACTTAACCCCAAAGCAAACCAACTGCTCGAAGACTTAGCTGATTTGAAGCTCATATCTATCAGACAAGAAAAGGCAAATGACTTCATCGGATTTTTGAAAAAACTAAGATCAAAATCTAAGAAGAAGATTTCATTGAACGAAATCACAAGCGAAGTTGAAGCTGTAAGGAATAGACGTTATGGCAAAAAAAACAGCTAGGGTTGTAATTGACACGAATATTCTTGTCAGCTTTTTAATCAACAAAGACTTTTCAAGACTTGACAAAATTATTATTGAAGGTCGGGCAATATTAATTTTAAGCGCTGAATTGCTTGAAGAACTTTTAGAGGTTTTAAACAGACCTAAATTCAAGAAAATAATTTCAACAAAGGAAAAAGAGATTTTGATAGATTTTTTTGGTCAACACGGAAAACTGATTTCTGTTAAGAGCAAAGTAAATATTTGCAGAGATAAGAAGGATAATTTTCTATTAAACTTAGCAATTGATAGTAAAGCAACCCATCTAATTACTGGTGACAAAGATTTACTTGAGTTAAAAAAAATAAAAGGGACAATTATTTTAAAGATCAGCGATTTTCTAAGCATCGAGTGAAGGCACTACCACTAACACCAAGCAGCCGCCAGGCAGCACAAACTCTCCTATTTTAACTAATTACTTCGCATCATAGTAAACGGGATCATTTTCAAAGGTTTTAAATTTTAAATTTGTGATGTAAGTTCTAAACCGTCCGGCCGGCGGCTGCGCCGAAACCGTTATGTGCCATTATTGAGCGACAGTGCAAATCTTAACCGACAGAAATAAAATGAATGACATAATAAAAGTAGCAGCGGCTCAAGCATAACCTGTTTTTTTAAACAAAACAAAAACAGTTGACAAAGCATGTGACATAATTAAACAGGCGGGAGCTAACAATGCCAAATTAGTTGTCTTTCCAGAAGCATTTATATCCGCTTATCCTGATTGGATATGGCTGCTGCCAAACAACAAATCAAATGAGCTTAACAAGCTGTATATTGAATTAGTAAATAATGCTGTTACGATACCTGACGATTCCACAAAACGATTATGCGAGGCGGCAAAACAGGCAGGAGTAAATGTTGTCATCGGACTTAATGAATTGAATTCAGAAGCAAGTAACAATAGCTTATACAATACAATTCTTTTTATTGATGACAAAGGAATCATATTAGGTAAGCATAGAAAGCTAGTTCCAACTGGAGGCGAAAGGTTAATATGGTCGCAAGGAGATGGAAGCACTATAAATGTGTTTAACACTTCAATAGGAAAACTCAGTGGGTTGATTTGTTGGGAAAATTTTATGCCTTTGGCCCGTCATGCCTTATACTCCATGGGAACTCAGATTTATGCTGCACCCACTTGGGATAAAACAACTAATTGGATTACGAGCATGCAGCACATAGCAAGAGAAGGTGGAATGTTTCTGATCAGTTGTTCGATGGTTTTGAAAAAAGAGGATATACCTGATGAGTATGAATTTAAAAACTTATACCCGAACGACAGAGAATGGGTTAATACAGGCAACAGTTGTATAATAAATCCTAAAGGCGAAATCATTGCAGGACCGATTGAAGCAAGCGAGGAAATTATTTATGCAGATATAGATTTAACCCAGATATCAGCTGTCAAAAGAATATTTGATGCAGCGGGTCATTATGCAAGACCAGATGTTTTCAAATTCACATTAAATAATAGGACAAATAACAACATGGACGTAACTGACTAAGAAATTCAGTAAACAAAAACATCTCTTAAAAAAAATAAAATGGAAACAACACCTCAATTTGACCCTGTTAAATACAAAAACACAACCCACGACCAATGGCAAACAGCAGCAGAAGCTTGGTTCCGATGGAGCCCTACGCTCAATCATTGGCTTGGTAAAGCCACAGAAACAATGTTAGACATGGCAGGCATCTCCACAGGACATCGTGTGCTTGATGTTGCTGCCGGTGCAGGTGAACAATCAATAACCACAGCAAAAAAAGTTGGAGCAACAGGTTTTGTTCTTGTTACTGACATTTCATCGAATATCCTTGAGTTTGCCCAGCAAATGGCAAAGCAGGCAGGACTAAATAATATTGAAACCCAAGTAATGGATGGCGAAAACCTTACCATACCTGACTCAACATTTGATGCAGTTATTTCAAGAGTAGGGCTTATTTATTTTCCAGACCAGCAACGAGCATTAAAAGAAATGCTGCGTGTGTTAAAACCGGGAGGAAAAGTTGCAGCTATCGTTTATTCAATACCTGACAAAAACAAATTTTTTTCAGTCCCTGTTTCTATTATTCGTAATCGTGCCAAGCTACCACCTCCACTACCTGGTCAACCTGGCCCTTTCAGTTTAGGTGCAGAGGGTGTAATTGAAAAAGCATTTTTACAAGCGGGTTTCATTAATGTAAAATCAGTGCTTATAGATTCACCGTTAAATTTGCCTTTTGCAAAAGATTGTGTGCAGTTTGAGAGAGAATCATTCGGTGCTTTGCATCAAATGTTGAGTGGCTTATCTGATACGGAAAAACAAACTGTTTGGGAAGAAATAGAACAAGAACTGAAAAAGTTTGAAACAGAGAAAGGTTTTGTCGGACCCTGTGAAATGGTAGTAGCTGTTGGCGAGAAGGTATAAAAATTGAAACATTTCGACATCGTTGGAAGAGTATAACGGCACAAAACAGCACCTACAAGAAATTGGCGGTTCAGTGGTTAATTGAAGCTTTGTGCTTCGTAACAAGATATTTAAACCAAAAGTGGTTTACAAATCCACTGATTTAATTGTAACGCAAATTACTGAAAATTCTTTTGAACATACCTCCTTTAAACAAACGCATGATTTTGGAAATGTTCCTTGTAACGGACTTATAGTGAGAAATAGCAATGAAGCAATTGTTTTCGATACTCCCACCAACGATCAAAATTCAGAAGAGTTAATCAAATGGATTAAAGATGTGCTTCATTGTAAAATAAATGCAATTATTCCAACACATTTTCACGATGATTGTTTAGGTGGACTAAAAGTTTTTGATGAAAATGTTATTCCTTCTTATGCATATTTCAAAACGATTGAACTTGCAAAAGAAAATAATTTAGTTGTTCCCAAAAACAGCTTCAGGGATTCGTTAACTTTAAAAGTTGGCGATGAAACTATTATTGCAAAATTTTTTGGAGAAGGACATACAAAAGATAATATAGTTGGTTATTTCCCCAGCGAAAATATAATGTTTGGAGGTTTCTTAATAAAAGAATTAGATGCCGGTAAAGGATATTTAGGCGACGCCAATGTTATAGATTGGTCAGGTACAGTTGAAAGATTTAAAAAGGAATATCCCAATGTGAAAATTATTATTCCAGGGCATGGAGATTATGGAAACAAAAAGTTACTTGACTATACAATTAAATTATTCAAGACTCAATAATGGAACCTATGTTTACAAGTCCTTCGGGTGTTGCAATCACGTGTAAAATGACACTGTAGCACTTCCAAAAAATCTGATTGAATTAAAATAGAAAATATTACCTAATTTTATTCAGTCAAATGATCACAATAAGTTTAGATATAGCAAAGAAAGCATTGATTGGCAATGATATAATTGCCATTCCCACTGAAACTGTATATGGTTTGGCTGGCAATGCCTATAGTGATTCTGCAATAAATAAGATTTTCAGTTTAAAAAAAAGACCTTTTTATAACCCCTTAATTATTCATATTAAATCTGCGGATTATTTATCATTTGTTGCCCGCGAAATTCCTGAAATCGCTAATAAAATGGCAAAAGAATTTTGGCCGGGACCTTTAACATTAATACTAAAGAAGCAACCGAGTATTCCTGATCTGGTGACGGCCGGAAAGGAAACTGTTGCAATAAGAGTTCCGAATCACCCATTGACTTTAAATCTTTTGGCACAGCTTGATTTCCCTTTGGCAGCTCCAAGTGCAAATCCTTTTGGTTCTATCAGTCCTACCAGTGCTGATCACGTTGCTAACTATTTTAAAAATACTTTAGAAGTTATTTTGGATGGTGGCGAATGTTCCATGGGATTAGAATCAACAATAATCGGGTTTGCAGATAATCAACCAATATTATACAGACACGGTGCTATTTCAGTTGAGGATATTGAAAAGTTAGTTGGAAAGGTGCTTATTAATACCAACAACAGCGGAACTGATCTCACAGCACCCGGCATGCTATCACGTCATTATTCTCCCACAACGGCAACTCATCTTACAGACAATGTAACTGAGTACATTAAATTATTTGAAGGTAAAAAAATCGGACTATTACTTTTTAAAGAATCAGTTACTGCCGAACATATTACCCATCAAGAAATACTTTCGAAGTCGGGAAATATGAATGAAGCTGCCAAAGAATTATATGCTGCTTTGCATCGCTTAGACAAACTCAATTTAGATGTGATAATTGCAGAGCGGTTTCCTGATTATGAACTGGGAAAAACGATCAATGACCGGTTACAAAGAGCCGTCGAGAAGTAATAAGCCAGTGGTTTTAAACGCATTTAATAACATGTTAGTTTACCTGCAAACATAATATTCAGCTATTTATTAGGTTAGAAATTCAATTTAAAGAGAAAATAAAACGAAAAGTAAACATCTCTATGCTTTGCGTCTCAGCTTCTATTTTAAATCACCAACAAAACAACCGACCTTTATGGGAAAACGCATTCCACTAGGATATAGCCCGCTCAGCTTAGTATTATAGATAACATTTACAAGTAATTGAATACAAATTACAATAACAATTTGTTAAAATGGGAATAAAAAAGCAGTTGTCACCAAAACAAAGTGAAGAATTAATTGGTGTATTAAAAATTCGCTTTGATAAAAACATGAACCGTCATAAAGGTATTGAATGGGCCAACATACAAGCAAAGCTCATAGCCAATATTGAAAAACTTTGGTCGTTACATGAAATGGAAAGAACAGGTGGTGCGCCTGATGTTGTTGCGTATGATAAAAAGTCGGGTGAGTACATTTTTTATGACTGCGCTGCAGAAAGCCCGATTGGACGAAGAAGTGTTTGTTACGACCGCGAAGGGCTGGAGTCAAGAAAAGAACATCAGCCCAAAAACAACGCTATTGATCTGGCTGCTGCCATTGGAATCGAGCTATTAACAGAAGAAGAATATCGAGAACTACAGAAACTTGGAAATTTCGATATGAAAACATCAAGTTGGTTGAAAACACCAATCGAGATCAGGCAACTTGGTGGAGCCATTTTCGCCGATTTCCGATTCGGGAAAGTATTTGTTTATCATAATGGGGCGCAATCCTATTATGGAGGAAGAGGTTTCCGTGGCTCATTAAGAATCTAAGTTTGAAAATTTTTTTTCGATTGTAACATACAAGTAAAATTTTTACAACCCAGTGATGAATAAACTTTTAGAACAAATCAGGAATTGTAAAGAATGTGAAAAACATCTTGAATTAGGAGCCAATCCAATCATTTCTGCCAGTTCAAAGAGTAAAATAATTATCATTGGACAAGCACCCGGTCGGATTGTACACAATACAAACATTCCATGGAATGATAAAAGCGGTGACAACTTGCGCAATTGGTTAGGAATTGACAAACCAACATTTTACAATGATGATATTTTATCATTAATGCCCATGGGATTTTGTTTCCCGGGGAAAGGTAAATCCGGCGACCTCCCTCCCCGACCAGAATGTGCCCCATTGTGGCATAATAAATTATTGGCTTTTATGTCAAAGGCTACTCTTGTTTTACTAATTGGTCAATATGCTCAAAATTATTATTTGGGTGATAAAAAAAAGAATACATTAACAGAAACAGTTCATCATTATAAAACCTATTCGCCAAAATATTTTCCATTGCCTCATCCATCGCCTAGAAATAATATTTGGCAAGCAAAAAATGAATGGTTTGCAAATGAGGTATTGCCAGAACTAAAAAAGAAAATAGAAAAAATAATGCATGAATAAAATTTGTCTTAAGAAAAATTACTCTTGATTTAAATCAAACAATAAAAAAGGTGGACTGTTAACAGACCACCTTTTTCAATTAATTAATTGCTGCATCAGGCAAGATCGAAACGATCCAGGTTCATCACCTTGTTCCAAGCTGCGATGAAGTCCGTTACAAACTTTTCCTTTGCGTCTTCACAAGCATAAACTTCTGCAAGTGCTCTTAACTCTGAATTAGAACCGAAGATCAGGTCTGCTCGGCTACCAGTCCACTTCAGTTCACCAGTCTTACGATCACGACCCTCAAAAACATTTTGCGCATCAGAAGTTGACTTCCATGTTATACTGAAATCAAGCAGATTCACAAAAAAGTCATTTGTAAGTGATTCAGGACGATTAGTGAATACTCCTTGCTTTGACTGATTGAAGTTTGTATTCAGCACACGCATTCCTCCTATCAGTGCTGTCAACTCAGGTGCAGTCAACGTCATTAATTGCGCTTTATCAATTAACATTTCCTCTGCTGTAACGTTATGTTTAGGCTTAAAGTAATTTCTGAATCCATCGGCATCCGGTTCCAAAATATTAAATGATTCTACATCTGTTTGTTCTTGTGAAGCATCAGCTCTTCCCGGTGAAAATGGAACGATGACATCATAACCTGCATTCTTCGCTGCCTTTTCAATGCCGGCACATCCCGCCAATACAATTAAATCAGCAAGGGAAACATGCTTACCACCTGCAATGAAACCAGCACGAATTTCTTCAAGTTTCTTCAGCACTATTGATAGTTGAGCAGGATTATTTACTTCCCAATCTTTTTGTGGTGATAATCGAATGCGTGCGCCATTAGCTCCACCACGTTTATCAGATCCACGAAAAGTGTAAGCAGAAGCCCATGCTGTTGATACAAGTTGAGATACCGTTAATCCGGCATTAAGAATTTTAGCCTTTAGCGCAGCAATGTCGTTATCATCAATTAATTTATAGGTAACAGCAGGTATCGGATCTTGCCAGATCAATTCTTCCTTCGGCACTTCAGGTCCCAGATAACGAGTAACCGGGCCCATATCGCGGTGCGTTAGTTTGTACCAAGCACGAGCAAATGCATCTGCAAACTGATCAGGGTTTTCGTAAAAACGTCTTGAAATTTTCTCGTAAGCAGGATCCATCCTCAAGGCGAGATCAGTGGTAAGCATAAATGGTGCATGTTTTTTTGATGGATCGTGCGCATCAGGTACGGTGCCTGCACCTGCATTGTTTTTTGGTTTCCATTGTTGCGCACCGGCCGGGCTTTTGGTGAGCTCCCACTCGAATCCAAAAAGGTTTTCAAAAAAATTGTTACTCCATTTCGTTGGTGTAGTTGTCCAGGCTCCTTCCAGTCCGCTTGTAATCGTATTTACTCCATTGCCACTACCGAAAGTGTTTTTCCAACCTTGCGCTTGTTCTTCCATACTTGCAGCTGCCGGTTCCGGTCCAACATATTTACCAGGGTCGGCGGCACCATGTGTTTTTCCAAAAGTGTGACCACCTGCAATTAATGCAACTGTTTCTTCGTCATTCATAGCCATACGGCCAAATGTTTCCCTAATATCACGAGCTGCAGCTAGCGGATCAGGTTTTCCATTGGGCCCTTCCGGGTTCACATAAATTAAGCCCATTTGAACAGCACCAAGCGGATTTTCCAATTCGCGATCGCCACTGTATCGTTGGTCGTCCAACCATTTGCTTTCCGAACCCCAATAAACATCTTCTTCCGGCTCCCAAACATCTTCTCTACCACCTGCGAATCCAAAGGTTTTGAAACCCATTGACTCGAGTGCGCAGTTACCGGCGAGAATCATCAAGTCGGCCCAAGAAATTGTCTTTCCATATTTCTGCTTGATTGGCCATAACAATAAACGCGCTTTGTCAAGGTTCGCATTATCAGGCCAGCTGTTCAGTGGTGCAAATCGCTGCGCGCCTGAACCACCACCACCGCGACCATCTGAGATGCGATAAGTTCCGGCGCTGTGCCAAGCCATTCTGATAAAGAAAGGCCCATAATGACCATAGTCAGCCGGCCACCAATCTTGTGAAGTAGTCATCAAATTAACGATGTCCTTCTTCAATGCATCCAGATTAAGTTTCTTGAATTCCTCAGCATAGTTGAATTGCTCATCCATAGGATTGGATAATGAGGAATGTTGACGAAGTATATTCAACTTCAATTGATTTGGCCACCAATCGCGGTTTCTTGTGCCACTACCGGCACTTTGTTTTAGTGATCCGCCAGTAAATGGGCATTTGCCGGCAGTGCTTGGAGGTGTGTTATTTTCCATATTTTGAGTATTAACAAATTGTCAGTAACAATAAATCTCAATAATTTTTTGTCTAAGTTTTCCGTTCAATTTTGATCGGATGACAAAGTTAAAGCAAATTAAAAAGCATTGGATCAAAATGATATGAAACATCTTAAAATAATTATAAATATTTATTGACAAAATTTTCGATTTATCAATTTATTGCTAATTAAAATAAAAGCAGAATACACTTTTATGAACCTATTCAGACTAATCAAATATTTCAATGTTTTAACAAGGATATTGCATCCATTCTTCACATCAATAAGCGCATCTCATAAAACAAACATTATTTTTCCTTTTTTAATCTAATTATTATTAGTTTTGGCAATACCTTAATTCGGATGCTCAAGTTACCGACTATTTTGCATTTAAAATCAAACACTAATTAATTCAAAAATCCATTCCGCATTCATGCACCTCTTAAGAAAATCTATTATCCCCTCATACAAACTATAAACTTGAAATATCATTTTATGCAACACCTCTTCAAAATCTTCTTATTTCTTATTCCTTTCCAAATTGCAACAGCTCAACAAACAGTTACTATTTATGGGGAAATTCACAACCCCGGAAGCGGTAAAGTTTATATAAAGTATTTAGAAAATTATTTAACAAACGATAAAGCATATGCCGATTCAGCATTAATAGATCAAAACGGGAATTTTTCAATGGCATTTCCCTGGAACAAATCTTTTCCCGCTGTTTTTATTTATGGCGACGAAAGGACTGTAATGTTTCTCTCTCCGGCAGACAGTATGAAGATAACAGTAGATGCTAAACAATTTTATAAGACAATTAAATATGAAAATAAGGGAGCAGAAGCTAATAATTATCTGGCGCAAAAATCCTTATTGTTTCCACCTCAACGTGGATCTGTTATTTTTAAATTTGAAGAAAAAGTATTTACTCAATTAGTTGACTCTTTGCATAATGAAGAAATGAAGAATTTTAATGAATATTTTTCAAAAATAAAAAGCCAATCTCCTTCAGTTGCTGCATTTATGGAGTATGAAGAAGCAGAAATTAAATATAACTGGGCTTCTGCCAAAACCTCGTATGCGGAAGCTTATGAATATTATAATCATCTATCAACTCCTATTGTATTAGCTAATGATTTTTATGGTTTTCTTAAACAAATTCCTTTTAACAATCCAAAAGCAATCATTGCTTCCAACTATAGAGCTTATGTTCTAGATTATGTTAATAGCCAGGCAGAAATTAACAGAAAGCAAGACACAACTAAAGACATCATTCAATATAAAGAGAAATTTATTGAAGCTAACTTTTCAGGAGAATTAAAAGATTTGCTCTATGCCAAATTGGTATATAATCTACTTACTCAAGATAATGATATTACAAACGGCAAACTATATTTAGAAAAATATAAAGCTACTTCACAAAACGTAAATTATATTTCAATTCTTGATAAAACACTTGCTATTGTTTCAAAATTAGCTGCAGGAAATCCGGCGCCCGGCTTCACCTTTCCCGACTTAAACGGTAAAATGGTTTCACTAAAAGACTTTAAAGGGAAAATCGTCTATCTTGATATCTGGGCAAGCTGGTGCGGCCCTTGCAGAATGGAAATACCTTATGCATCCAAGCTGGAAGAAGAAATGAAGGATAAAGATGTTGTTTTTCTATGTGTTTCAGTTGATGCAGATGAAAATGCCTGGAAAAAAATCATTAAGGAAAAAGAATTAAAGGGTGTACATCTACTATCAACAGGTAATTTTGAATCAGAAATTACTAAACTTTATAATGTTAAAGGAATCCCACATTATGTAATAATCGATAAGGAAGGAAAAATTGCTGATAGTAATGCTAAAAGACCAAGTGAGCATGTGGAAACAGATCTTGTGGAATTGCTAAAATAATTTTTAGCTAATTTTTACGGCCTTCTTATCTTCTTTTAGCTACAAACAAAATATTATCTTGTGCTCAAAATACTATCGGAAAAATACAAGAGATATACAATACTATTTAATAAAGCTTTATTCAAAATATTCCAACTAAAAAAACTTGATCCCATGAAATTAATGTATTGCCTTGTTTTCTCCATGCTTGTTGTTGGATGCACAAAAAAAATGGAAACACCGGAAAACCTGTTTCTAGTGAAAACAAATGTCCCGATTGATTATGCAAAAGCATCAGCTAAAGATATTGAAGAGTATGCCAAAGTAACGCTTAAAAATACTGTTAAAGCTGTTGAAGTAATCAAACAGATTGATGCACCAACTTTTGAAAATGTTTTTGTTGCAATGGATGATATGTACAATAAAACCAGTACTGCAAGCAATATTCTTTATATGTTGTATTGGGTATCTCCTGATTCACTTTCAAGGATTAACGGCCTTGCAGGATACCAATTGCTTGATTCATTAACAACAAACATTTATTCAGATAAAGCAATTTATAATAAGATGATAAGTTTTAGATCCTCCAGTCCTTACAATGAACTCAAGGGGAATAGAAAGCTAATGGTAGATGATCTCATCCTGCAGTTTGAGCAATCCGGTGTTAATCTGACCAATGATAAACTTACTATAGTTAATTCATTAATAAAAGAAATTAGTCAACTTTCTTCCCAATATTCAGAGAATATGAATAAGTCTGCAGAAATTTTGACACTTGATGAGCAGGGAGCTGAGGGTCTGCCTGAAAACTTCAAAAACACTTACAAAACAGGAACATCAAAATATGAAATTCCAATTATTAATGCTACTCGTGATCCTGTCCTAAAAAATGCTTCACGTGAAGAAACCAGAAAGGCTTATTATATAAAGTTTAATAACAGAGCTGCTGATAAAAATATGACAATTCTGGATAGTCTTATTCAAAAGCGTTATGAATTAGGACAAACAATGGGATCTAAATCTTATGCGGAATATACTTTAAAGTTAAGAATGGCAAAAAACCCGGAAACAGTTTGGTCATTTATAAATGATTTGGTTGACAGATCAAAAGAAAAAGCAAAAGCTGATATAGAATTATTAAAAGCCATTAAGCAGAAAGAAACAGCAAGTAAAAACCTTACGGAAATACAATCCTGGGATATACCTTACTATAATAATGAAATATTAAAAACAAAGTGGAACGTTGATAATGAACTAATCAGAAATTATCTTCCAATGGAACAATGCCTGAAAGGGGTGTTCGATATCTATCAGAAGCTATTAGGATTGGAGTTTAGAAAAGTTGAAAATCCATCGGTATGGCATAAAGAAGTATCACTTTACGAAGTATTTGAAGGAAATAAATTAAAAGGTAGGTTTTATTTGGATCTATTTCCACGACCAAATAAAGAATCATGGTTTTACGGCGTGCAGCTTTCTCCCGGCAAGGCGACCGCTGATGGTTATGAAGTTCCTTGCTCAATGCTCTTGGGGAATTTCACACGCCCAACCGCAACATTACCATCACTCCTTAGTCATAGTGAGTTAAGAACTTTATTTCATGAATTCGGACATATTATGAATGCAATAGCATACCATGGAGAGTTTGCTTTACAGTCCGGCGCTAAAGCAGATTTCGTTGAATCCATGTCACAAATTTTTGAGAACTGGATATGGGATTATGAATCGTTAAGTTCGTTTTCAAAAAATTATAAAACCGGTGAAGTGTTACCAAAAGAGATTTTCGATAATATGATCAATGCGAGAAATCTTTCTTCGGGTTTGGGATTAATATCTTCCTTACGAAGCTGCATTTACGATATGGAGGCATATGATAAATACGATCCTAAAAGCGGACTTAATACTGATGAATTATGGAAAAAAATTGATACTCAACTAGGAATAATGCCAATGCATGTTGAAGGAACACATCCGCAGGCAAGCTGGATTCATATTAATACACATCCGGTATATTACTATGGATACTTATGGTCGAAAGTATATGCTCAGGATATGTTTACTGAATTTGAAAAGAATGGACTTACTTCAACAGAAACAGGAATAAGATATCGTGAATTGATTCTTGCAAATGGCTCACAAAGAGATATCGTTGCAGGAGTACAGGAATTTTTAGGCAGACCTTCCAATAATGAGGCTTATATCAGAAGTCTCGGACTTAAATAATGATCAGAATTTAACTGCCAACAATCGCAACAAAAACACCGATTCTTAAAACTATAAGCAGTAATATTTTTACATACGAACAAATCTTTTAATCAAATTAAAAATGAACGATAGCATTTCTTGCCCTAAGTGTAATTCAGACTTAACTTATCCCAATCAAAACATGATGGTTTGTACGCAATGTTTCAATGAATGGGAACCTAAAGAAGAAAAGATTGAGGTGAGCATTGGCGATAAAGTGCTTGATGCCCATGGTGTCGAGCTGCAAAATGGTGATACAGTAATATTAGTAAAAGATCTTCCTGTTAAAGGTGCTCCAAAACCGCTTAAAACCGGAACGAAAGTAAAAAACATTCGGCTGAGCCAAGGTGATCATAACATATCGTGCAAGATTGATGGTTACGGTGCAATGGGTTTAAAGTCGGAGTTTGTAAAGAAAGTTTAAAATATTGTCCGCATTAAAAGAAATGTTTTTTCATAAATATTTCCATTCCTCAGATACTTTTATTCAAAGCCGATTTGTTAGAATTTTGCTTTTATTTATAAAACATATTTTAGCTTACTATACCAATTAAGACAAAATTATTTATCGATTTAGTTTTTTTTGGTCGCATCTACTACTTTAACTTTGGAAAATTAAAATTGAAAAAAAATAAAAACTGAACAACCTATTTCATCTCTCCAAAAATAATATGCAGATTCAAAATTATACCAGGCCCTTTAATATGTTCTTGTTAATGTTACCCAACGGAATTAGTCAGGGTTTTGTTTTTGTAACATTGCCCTATGTACTTACCCATAATGGTTTTTCCGTTGCTGCTACCGCCGCTATCGTTGCTGTTGGTGCTTCAGCCAGCCTATTCAGGTTTGTGTTAGGACCTATAGTTGATGTATCACTCAGTCTGCGTAAATGGTATTGGATTAGTACGCTTGCTATTATTTCAACCTTACTGTTGCTCAGTGTCACTCCTTTTACGGTAAAAGGTGCTGCTTTACTTACCATTATCGTTTTCTTATCGCAGGTAGCAGGTAATATTAGTGTTTTGCCAATAGGTGCTTTTATGGCTAAAAGTATTGAAGTAAGTAAAAAAGGCAAAGCTTCGGGTTGGTATCAGGCTGGCGGTTTGGCAGGAACCGGTTTGGGAGGGGGTGTTGGCTTATGGCTTGCTCAACATTATAATGTAGCAACAGCAGGTATTGTTTTGTCTTTAGCATGTTTGGCATTTTCAATGATCGTATTAACATTAAAAGATATTAAACATCAAAAAGAAATTACGTTGGTGCAAGAACTAAAAAGTTTAGCAACAGATTTATTTTCCATGATTAAAGTACCGGTTACTTTGTTCGCAATTATTTTAATTATTATGCCTATTGGTACAGGTTCGATGGCTAATTTATGGTCGGCTATGGCGGATGACTGGAAGGTAGATGCGGATACTGTTGCGTTAATTACCGGACTAATGAGCGGACTCATAAGTGCCCTTGGTTGTGTAGCAGGCGGTTACATTGCCGACCGTTGGGGAGTTTGGTTTGCGTATTTAGGCGGTGGTGTTGCCTGTGCATTGGTTACGATAATAATGGCTGTAATGCCGATGCAACCTTCCGTTTATATAGGTGGCGTGCTTTTTTATGCCTTCACGATGGGAATGATTTATGCAGCATTTACGTCGGTCTTACTTTTTGCAATTGGTAAAAAACATGTGGCTACTAAGTTTTCATTGATGGGATCGCTGGGAAATATTTCTGTTGTTTATATGACCACTTTTGATGGATGGATGCACGATCAATACAATAGCAAATACATGTTAATGGCTGAAGCAGTTATCGGGATTTTATTTGTACTTCTCTTTTATGCTATTCTAAGTCGTATGAGGTATAAAAATCTTATTCCTGCAGCAATGGATTAACCTCTGTTTATTTACTAATATTCACCTTTACAGTAGTCGTTCATTTACAATAATCAATATAGTGTAGTTTCAAATCACAAAATTACATGCCAATTAGAATTTTTCGAAATACTTCTTCTAACAATTACACAACTATATGAGAGCAGTTGTTAATACTAAATACGGTCCGCCGGAAGTGGTGCAGTTAATGGAAATTGAGAAACCAATACCAGCAAACAATGAGGTGTTAATTAAGATACATGCAACAACTGTAAACAGAACAGATTGCGGATTTCGCAGCGCTGAATATTTCATTTCCAGATTTTTTAGCGGCTTACTCAGGCCAAAGAACAAAATTTTAGGGAATGAATTTGCCGGTGAAATTGAAGCTGTAGGTAAAGACGTAAAATCATTTGCAATTGGCAATAAAGTTTTTGGATATAACGACGTTTCTTTTGGCGCACATGCTGAGTATATGACCATTGCTGAGGACGGTTCAGTAACAACAATGCCTGAAAATTTAACTTATGATGAAGCCGCCGCATTATCGGAAGGCGGACATTACGCTTTGTGTGATATAAGAGCAGCAAATGTAGAAAGTGGACAAAAAGTCTTGGTTAATGGGGCTACCGGTGCAATTGGTTCAGCAGCAGTACAATTATTAAAGCATTTTGGTGCAAAGGTTACAGCTGTTTGCAATACAAAAAATATAGAACTTGTCAGATCATTAGGCGCTGATATCGTAATAGACTACACGAAGCAAGATTTTACAAAAACAGATCAATCCTATGACTTTATTTTTGATGCAGTTGGTAAATCTTCATTTATTAAATGCAAACCGATACTTAACAAAAAAGGGATATATATATCCACAGAACTTGGTAAATACTCAGCAAATGTATTTCTTGCATTAATAACTCCCCTATTTGGGACTAAAAAGGTTCTATTTCCAATACCTACAATTAATAAGTCAGATGTAGTTTTCTTAAAAGAACTGGCAGAAGCCGGCGTATATAAACCTATAATAGACAGGCGATATAAATTAACAGAAATAGTAGAGGCCTATCGGTATGTTGAAACAGGACAAAAAACCGGTAATGTTGTTATTTGCCTTTAAACATATTAAAAAAAGATATTCAATCCTTTTAAAAACTACTAACCAAGACAATCAGAAATACTTAATGTTTTACTATTTTTGTTTTTACATGTCTTAAAATTATTATTTATGCAAGAAAGAAATTCTCTTTTATTTAACACAACTTAGTTAGTTGTATCACATCTAAGTTAAGCAATTTTTAGTGGAGACCAGTTCCACTTTAAAAAACGGGGCAACACTGAAAATCCACCTAAGTAAGAATCTTAACAATTTTAAATGAAAAATAATTTAGCAGAGTTTATTGGAACCTTTTGGCTTGACTTGGGTGGTTGTGAAAGCGCAATGCTAGCCACCGGATTTCCTGAATTGGGAATTGGCTTTGTAGGCGTTTCCATTGCCTTTGGTTTAACCGTATTAACAATTGCCTATTCAATGGGCCACATTTCAGGAGCTCACCTCAACCCTGCAGTAACAGTAGGATTATGGATGGGCGGAAGAATTGAAGCCAAAGAAATTGCACCATATATATTTTCTCAAGTATTAGGTGGCATTGCAGGCGCCGGTATTTTGTACATCATCGTAACCGGCAATGGTTCACCCTTTAGAGATTTTGCAGCAAATGGTTTTGGTGATCACTCTCCCGGCAAGTATAGTATGCCTGCAGTACTCGTTACAGAATTTGTTATGACTTTCATGTTTTTAATGATTATCCTTGGCGCCACTGATGAGAAAGCTCCGAAAGGATTCGCCGTAATTGCCATTGGACCTTGCACTGACGTTAATTCACTTAATCAGCATTCCAGTTACCAACACTTCTGTTAATCCGGCACATAGTATCAGTCAGGCATTGTTTGTTGGCGATTGGGCATTATCACAACTGTGGCTATTCATTGTTTTTCCTATTGCAGGGGCTGCAGCGGCAGGTATGGTTATAAATATCTTAAATCAGAATAAATTGTTTTCATTAAAAATAAGCTGATGAATTAAATCGACGTGATGTTCTATTTTATAGCTTGCACAATATATATATAATGTCTTCACGCAATCAGGTCATCCCTGTAATATTTTTCATCCTAGTTTCTGTTAGTACGGTTGCTTTTACCCTTCAATCGTGCAAACAGAATAATTCAGGATCAAACTCCAAAGACATTCTAAAAACAGAAGAAAATGCCTTTGTCGGTCCTGCGGCTTGCCAGTCGTGTCATGCAAAAGAATATGCTGACTGGGGAAAATCAGATCATTATAAAGCCATGATGGTTGCCAATGACAGTAATGTGACAGGTGATTTTAGAAATGCCAAATTAAAGGCTGATGGCATTCAATCCAGATTTTTTAAACAAGAAGGTAAATTTTTCATCAATACAGAAGGAGATGATGGGAAAAATCATGACTACGAAGTGAAATACACTTTCGGTTTTTACCCGTTGCAACAATACCTTGTTGAATTTCCCGGTGGACGTATGCAGGTTCCGCGTCAGTCCTATAATGTAGTAAAAAAGAAATGGTTCCATCAATATATAGGTCAAAATATTGATCATCGTGATTGGCTGCACTGGACGAAACAATCACAGAACTGGAACTCCATGTGCGCCAGCTGTCATTCTACAGGATTGAAGCGTAACTTTGATGAAGCCACGAACAGTTATCATACTACCTACTCCCACCTCACTGTAAGTTGTGAAAGTTGTCATGGTAAAGGCCAAAATCACATCAACTATGTAAACACCGATGACTATAAAAAAGGCAATAAAACAAAAGGGTCTTATTTGCTTTTATCAAAAGGTCAAAAGAGTGAGGAACAGTTGAGCGGCTGTGTACAATGTCATGCCAGAAGAATGGAAATCTCTTCTCGGCCTATTGCTTCTACAGAAGTACTGGATAATTTTATTCCTGAAACACCGACAACAGAAAATTATTTTGCTGACGGACAATTTCACAGTGAAGATTATGAGTACGGTTCCTTCACACAAAGTAAAATGTTTCACCGCGATGTGAAATGCAGCGATTGTCATAACCCACATTCGGGAAAAATAAAATTAATCGGAAATCAACTTTGTCTGCAATGTCACAAGCAGAATCTTGATACTCCTGAACATTATTTTCATGAAAAGAATACGGCTGCTTCGCAATGCATCAGCTGCCACATGCCAACCCGAGTATTTATGGGTGCCGATACCAGGCGCGATCACAGCATGCGGATTCCTCGTCCTGATCAAAGTGTGAAGTACAATACACCGAATGCCTGTAATCAATGTCATACAAATAAAACTCCTCAATGGGCAGCTGATGCTGTTGTAAAATGGTACGGCCCTGACCGAAAATATTATTATACCGACGACTTGATTCCCGGCAGCAAGCTGGATGAAAATTCCTTTTATCATCTGAACAAACTCCTGCATGATACTGCAGTATCAACAATGGTGCGAGCGATGGCAATTAATTACCTGGGTGAATTAGTTACTGAAGAAAGCCTGAGCCAGATTAAACAATTTCTTTCTGATTCAAATGCCATGCTCAGGCATGAAGCAGTAACTGCTGTTACAAATTTTCCGGCTGAGCGTTGGTCCAATGAGGTAGGCAAGTTATTAAATGATCCTGTTAGAGCGATACGGATTGCAGCAGCCAATTCATTAAGCATTGCTCCCGGGCTCATCGACTATAACAGGCAATCTATGTACGCCTCTGCAACGAATGAACTGCTGCAGTTTTTACACTTCCAATCCGATTTCTCAACCGGAAGCATTATGCTGGCAGATTATTACAACAGGACGGGTGATCATGCAAATGCTAAAAAACATTACTTGCGCACTTTGGAAATTGACAGTATGGCCAACTATGCAAGAATTAATCTCGCAACAATTTACAATACTGAAGAAAAAAATGGAAAAGCCATTGAAATATTAAAAGATGCTTATAAAACAGATATGGAAAATCCACGTATCTCCTACAATCTTGCCTTGATCTATGTTGAAGTTGGCAATAAGGAAGAAGCCCTGAAGTATTTTGCTATCGCTTACCAACAAAAATATGGCGACCCACAGCTCTATTACAACTATGGATTATATCTACAGCAGCAGGGTAACAGTAAAAAAGCGCAATCAATTTTTACAGAAGGTTTAAAACTTTTTCCAAATTCCGAAAAACTGACCTATGGTGCTTCTTATTTTTACATGCAAACCGGACAAAAAGACAAAGCATTTGAATGTATTCGCAAATTGAAAATATTAAATCCAACTAATCCCGATTACCGGGATCTGTTTCAATTACTTAATTAAGACACAAATAAAATAAAGACGTACAATAATAATTCTGTAAATAATAATATTGACTATCAACTTAACATTTTTAAAATATGAAAAAACTGTATGTTATAGCTGTATTTATGTTCCTTAATTATTCTGGTTTTACCCAGGAAGTTGGAATTCGATTAGGAAACGTTGTTGGTAATGATGTAGCCATAGATGGAATCTTCAAAATAGGAGAGTTTAATCGGATACATGCTGATATTTCATTTGGTAATGGCTTGGGTGTTGAGGCATTGTGGGACTTTCTGGATAAGCCTTTAGGCGGAACAGTTTTAAACTGGTATGTAGGTGCAGGTCCAAGCATCTTAATTCATGATCCTTTTTGGTTGGGCATCAGTGGTGAAATTGGTCTTGAATATCATTGGAAAGAGATCCCGCTTGCATTGGGAGTAGACTGGCGGCCTACTTTTTATCTGGTTGATGAAGTTGACTT
>JANOXC010000150.1:0-45364 GCA_031418215.1 Bacteroidota bacterium | reverse complement strand
GGCTAAACATTAAATGTTACAACATTAAAAGTTATAACATCGTAAATTAGCCATATTTCATTGAAAAACAGAATATTAATATTTTTGCAGGAATGAATAGCTCAACAGTTTCCGTTACAAAAGCTGAACTATAAGACCTTGATATCCTAAAACAGCGTGCAACTAATACCTTTATTGAGTCCTGGCTGGAAAGTGATAAGATCGATGATATAAATACTTATGTTGATGAATGCTTTGATAGGGAAAGGCTTTCCAATGAGTTGCTGAATACGTCAATTATCTACCTTTTTGTAATTGTAAATGGCAATTACGCAGGTTACATGAAGTTGCAAAGGGAATTTCAACCTGAAGGACATATTTTGGAAAGTCCGGTAGCCTTGCATCGCCTTTATATTAAAAAAGAATACCAGGGATTAGGGTATGGAACGAGATTGATTCAAGAGGCCTTCGGAATGGCCAGGAAGGAAGGGTTTAAATACTTATGGCTTGGAGTATGGTATCAAAACCTTCGAGCAATTCAATTATATGAAAGGATGGGGTTTGAGATCTTTGGTAACTATCTTTTTATAATGGGTTCCATTGTTTCTAACGATTACCTTATGAAAATGCCGCTTGAATAATTGTATGAATTGTTAAATTAGAATAATTTTATTTTCATTAAAATATCCTTTACAAATTCAAATTAATTTAAGTGAAGAGTCAAATTTATTTCGACAAGCATTACTTTCTAATAACAGGTAAGGTTATTCCTGGATTTTTTATGTTGTACTTATTGGAAATTGGTTAAAAAAAAACGAGCAAGGTTATTTTTAAACCTTGCTCGTCATAAGGAAAAATATTATTTAAACAGCAGCTTTAGCCGAAGCAACTTGCTTTTTCATCCACTCAGTTGTTACTGATCCAGGGCGTTCAATAGGATGCATTAAAGCACGATCCCATAGTAGACTGGTTAATACACCAATAGCTCGTGAAACACCAAAAAGTACAGTATAAAAATCATATTCAACCAAACCGTAATGAATTAATAGAACACCGGAATGGGCATCAACATTTGGCCATGGGTTTTTAATTTTTCCTGTTGATTTCAGAATTTCAGGAGTTACTTCATATAACATTTGAACGATTTTGAAAAGTTCATCGTCGGCTAAATGTGTTTTTGCAAATTCCATTTGTGCAATATAACGGGGATCCGTTTTACGAAGTACAGCATGCCCATATCCTGGTATTACACGTCCTTCTTCTAATGTCTTCTTTATATATTCTGAAATCTGTTCACGTGTTGGCATTTTTCCACCATAAAAATCACGTAAGTCATAAATCCAGCGAACTACTTCTTGATTTGCCAGTCCGTGAAGAGGCCCTGCCAAACCATTCATACCTGCAGATAACGAATAATAGGCATCACTTAAAGCAGAGCCTACAAGATGTGTTGCATGTGCCGATACATTGCCTCCTTCGTGGTCAACATGAATAGTCAGATACAAACGCATCAGGCTTTTCATTCCATCATCATCGAAGCCAAGCATATGTGCGAAATTGGCACCCCAGTCCAGTTTGGGATTGGGTTCAATATGCACATTGTCTTTATATGTTTTTCTATATATATAAGCAGCAAGTCGGGGAAGCCTGGCAATAAGGTTCATTACATCCTCATACATTGGTTCCCAGTACAATCGTTTACTTATTCCTTTGCGATAAGCCGCAGCGAAGACAGATTCTGTTTGCATAGCTAAAATACCCATGCTTAACTGCGTCATTGGATGAGTAGCCTTAGGCATAGCATCCAACATGTCAAATACATGTTTCGGAACATGGCTTCTTCTTGCCCATGCATTACTTACTTCTCTTGCATCCTCTTCACTAGGAAGATCTCCGGTTAACAATAAATAAAAGATTCCTTCGGGAAGATTTTCTCCACCTTGACCTCTTGGTAATTTTTCACGTAGCTCGGGAATAGAATATCCGCGAAAACGAATGCCTTCTTCAGGGTCTAGTTTAGATGTTTCTGTAACCAGTGCAATCATGCTTTTCATCCCTTGGTATACTTGTTCAACTGTATAAGTACCAAGTACATGATTCCCATGTTCTTTTACTAATTGCTTAATTTCTTCAGCTAAAGGGAGTGCCCGTTCAGCAAACTTTTCTTTTATGCGGTCCATTTGATATGGCTGTGTAAAATAATTAAGTTACGAAGTTATTAAAGTATTTCCTGAAAATTGGAAAGATTTAAAAATTATTCTCAAGCTATATATAAAAAGTAGGGTGGGAATTAAAATGATTAATTGATGGCTTATCATTATTTGCTTTTTTCTTAGGCAAGCCATTGGATTTGAGTTCCAGCTGCATAACAAGCATAATCAAGGTGCCTACAAAGGCCAAAATGGCAATGATCCAAATAATGGTTTCAATAAGCTTTTTGACTTTCTTTCGGGGGTTGATTTTTTTCTTTATTCTAACCCTTTTACGGACCTTAATCCTTTTTCTTCTCCTTCTTTTACCTGCTTCGAGCTGTTCTCCAATAGGTAAATCCTCCCGCAAAGGACTGTTTTGATCCTCCGATTCTTCACTTAATGAACTACCTTTTTCGTCGACCACTATTTATATAAAAATCTCAACGAATATACTTAAAATTTCTTCCATTAAAAAGTGCTGAACTTCCTAATTCTTCCTCTATCCTGAGTAATTGATTATATTTTGCAATCCTATCAGATCTTGAGGCAGAACCAGTTTTGATTTGACCGGTGTTAAGTGCCACTGCTAGATCGGCAATGGTGCTGTCTTCGGTTTCTCCTGAACGGTGGCTCATTACAGCAGTAAAGCTGTTTTCCTTAGCCATGGAAACAGCATTAATCGTCTCCGATAAAGACCCTATCTGGTTTACTTTAACCAAGATTGAATTGGCAGCCCTTTCTGTAATACCCCTCTGTAAACGCTTAACATTGGTAACAAAAATATCATCGCCAACAAGTTGAACACTGGAACCAATGGCCTTATTCAGTTCAATCCATCCATTCCAATCATCCTCAGCCAGCCCGTCTTCAATGGAAATGATTGGGTATTTCGCACACCAATCTTTCCAGAAATCTACCATTTGTGACGAAGTGAGTTTGTCGCCCGTCGATTTCTTAAAAATATAATAACCACTTTTCTCATCATAAAACTCTGTGCTGGCAGCATCCATGGCAATATATATATCTTTTCCGGGTTTATATCCGGCTTTCTCAATAGCCATCAAAACTACCTGAATGGCCTCTTCATTTGATTTTAAATTCGGGGCAAAGCCGCCTTCATCTCCCACATTGGTGCTCATCCCTTTGTCCTTCAATACTTTTTTTAACTCATGAAAAACTTCCACACCCATGCGCAATGATTCACTAAAGGTCTCCGCACCTGCAGGCATAATCATGAATTCCTGGAAGTCGATACTATTGTCTGCATGAGCCCCTCCGTTCAAAATATTCATCATGGGTAAGGGTAAAGTGTTTGCATTTACCCCGCCAACATATCGATACAATGGTTGTCCACTAGAATTAGCTGCAGCCTTAGCAGCCGCAAGAGAAACACCTAAAATGGCATTCGCGCCCAATTTTGACTTGTTTTCAGTACCATCTAGATTAAGCATGGCAGCATCGAGGCCGTTTTGATCAAAAATTGAAAATCCTCGCAATTCCTCTTGAATTACGGTGTTAATATTGTTAACTGCTTTGGAAACACCTTTTCCGCCATAGCGGTTTTTTTCATTATCACGGAGCTCAACTGCTTCATGCTTTCCTGTCGAAG
This sequence comes from Bacteroidota bacterium, assembly GCA_031418215.1. Taxonomy (GTDB): domain Bacteria; phylum Bacteroidota; class Bacteroidia; order AKYH767-A; family OLB10; genus JANOXC01. The sequence continues at coordinate 41,584 of JANOXC010000150.1, read as the reverse complement.
CACCTGAAGGAACAGCTGCTCGTCCAAAAAATCCATTTTCGGTTATTACATCAACTTCAACGGTAGGATTACCTCTGGAGTCAAGAATCTGACGTGCTTTAATAGCGGCGATTAAACTCATAGTCTGGAATTTTAATGGGTACGAAAATAATAAAGTTCACAATTCGTTTTTTAGGAAAAACACAATCAGCTATTAAGGTTGATGATTCAACTGCTTAAGTTGTTATTTCGGTTTTTTGAAAACATTCTTCAGGGCATCCTTCGTTTTATTTTCTAAGTCCTTTTTAGCTTTTTCTAATTCTGTTTTAGCTTTTGCTTCTGCTTCTTTCTTTAAACGATCCGCTTCTGATTTGGCCTTGTCTTCCGCTTCCTTTTTCAAACGATCAGCTTCAGATTTGGCTTTATCTTCCAATTCTTTTTTCTTTTTATCCAGCTCTTCTTTTGCCTTGTCTTTTAATTGATCCCCTATTTTACCCGAGGCTTCTTTTAAACCGGTTTTGATTTCGGGATGCTCAACTGTTCCACCCATCATTACATTTACATTTACTTTATCGCCCAGTGATAAATTGGCTCCTTTGGAATTTGCCTGCGATACCAACCCTTTTATAACTGAGGTGGCAGCAGAAGGAAGTTGTGATGTTGGAATTTCCAGGTTTAATTTATAGTCGATAGTCTGATCAAAACCATTGGAGCCTTCAATTTTTGTTTTGTATCCGGCTAATGATGTTTCAAAAGGTTTTATATATATACGCCCATCCATAAAATCAAAGCTCAAATCGATATTTGACAATCCAATTTGCTTAAACTGATCCATTTTTAATGCTTCGGCAAGTTTTGTTAAAGGTGTGAAATTGGTAACTGTAACATTTCCGGTTCGCAATTTGCCGCTGCCATTGAGTGTATTCATCACCGGGTTCATTTGTTGATCTAATTTCCCATTAATGGTCAATGATGTGCTGTAGATACCATTACAACGTTCAGCTATAGGACTTATCTTTTTAACGGTATTGAATGTTTTCACCGTTTTCTGAATATCACAATCGGTAATATTCAAGGCAAAATTTATATCTGCATTCTTTTTCGTTGGAGTAGCATAGCTTCCATTCATCATGATGGAACCGCCTAGTGTATTGAAGGAAAGATTGCTCATATCTACAGTAGCATTTTTTATTTTTATGCTGCCCTTAACATTTGCCAATTGCAAATCATCATAAACAATTTTTCCAATGCTTGAATTTAATACAAAATCAATATTAGAAGGGACTTCCACCATCTGCATTGCTGCTGTGTCAGCAGCTGCAGGTTGATTTGTAGTTGGATCACCCGTAAATTCATTTAGGTCAATTTGATTTGATTGTAGCGTTAAAGCGCCTGTTAAAACCTCGTCTTTAAAAATATATGGAAGGAAATTCTCCAATGTTCCGGAAGCCTTGAAATCGCTCTTACCCATCCTGGCATCAAGGTTGTTGAGTGTTACATTTTTGGGATTAAAAGTGAGCGCACATTGCTTTAAATCAAATCCTTGTTTGTAATCTTTGCTGGTGTAATTAAAATCGCTGATTGTCAAACTGCCATCAGCATTAAAGTCTTCGTATTTTTTTTGTTGAATGGCACTCATGCGTCCATTAAATGAAACATCAGACAACAACAACCCTTTTATTGATGTGCCTTGTTCTAGAGGAACCATTTTGCCGATATTGGAAAGATTAACACGTCCTTTCAGCATGCCGTTCAAATCAGCATCACTGACCGGTGTACGAACAAGAAGACGGACATCAAAAGCATCGGTTCCAAGCTCAGCATGCATCCTGTTTAGATCAATTGTAGTATGATCAGGCACACCGTCAGGATTAGTAATATTTAAATCAATTTGAACATTGTTGACAGCCATAGGTAAGGAAGGATAACGGAACATTCCGTCTTTCACATTTAGCACCAGTCCGAAGCCGGGCATTTTTGCATCATTATATATACCTTTTACAAATCCCCTGAATGCAAGTGATCCTTTTGATTGCAGATCTTTAAAGCTGTCACTATATATTCCTGGAATCATTGAAATAAAATTCCGGAACTCATTTTGTTTCGCAGCAAAAGTCAGATCCATGGAAATGTCATCAGCGGGCATTGCCAGCCATCCGTTAAACCCTATTGCAAGGGCATTGAGTTTTAATTCATTTTCCTTGAATGTAAATTTCATGTTCTTCATATCCATTTCCAGATCGGCTTTCAAATCTGTTTGGACATTATGCAGGTACTTCACACCACCATACCACATGTTTGTAGCACTTGCTATTGTCATTGTTGACAATGTAAACAGGTCTTGTGTAAAATCACCATTTCCTGTGTGATCAAGATCGTCCATTGTTATTTTAAATCCCAGTGATTCATCATTATATATAATCCGGCCTTTTGCAATTGCATATTTTTTTAACGTTACTTTAAAAGCAGAAGAGGATTCAGCAGCTTTTGTTGTATCTGTAGAAGGCTTTGCGATATCCCAGTTTGCTTTCCCGTCTTTCAACACATAAAGATTGAAAAAGGGTTGTTTGAGGTTAATTGCTTTAATTGTTAACTGACTACCCTTTATCACACTCATTAAATCAACAGTAACACTAAATTGCTTGATATTGATCAATGTATCACCTTCAAATTCTTTGATTCCGATAATGCTGAAATCGTTCAATGTAAAAGTAAAATCAGGGAAACTACTGAGTAGGGTGAGGTCAAAACTTTTAAAATCGGCCTTTGCATTCACGTTGTTGTTGATCTCCGTTTTGACTTTTGCCACAATTTTATCTTTAAAAATAATGGGGAGGAGAATGATTGAAGCAATCAACAGCGCAATTATTATTCCTATAACTATTAATATCTTTTTCATAATGATCAATATTTAACTTAACGTAAAAAGTGTATTTGAATTGTTGTTTCTGTATTCGTTAAAATTATAATTGTGACGATCTGTTTCGTAACAGGTGATCGGCCATTACAATAGCAGCCATGGCATCTACAATTGGTACTGCACGCGGTAATACACAGGGGTCGTGACGACCTTTTGGATCAATGGTAACTTCTTCTCCAAGGTTGTTTACTGTTTGCTGTGGAACCTGTAAAGTTGAAACAGGCTTAAAGAGCACACGAAAATATATATCGCTGCCATTGCTCATTCCTCCCAGTATACCACCACTGTTATTTGTTTTTGTGGTGATCTTTCCTTTTTCATCTTTAACAAATACATCATTGAGTTCACTGCCTTTTTTGTTGATGGATTCAAATCCTCCACCGTAATCAAAGCCGTGAGCGGCATTAATGCTTAACATCGCTTTGGCAAGATCAGCCTGTAGTTTATCAAATACAGGTTGCCCTAATCCAATAACAGGATTGTTGATGACACAGGAAACAGTGCCGCCTATGGTATCACCTTTGCCTCGCACTTCTTCAATCAGCTTTATCATTTGATCAGCAGTAGCTGCATCAGGACAACGGATAATAGTTGAATCAATTGCAGCAAGGTTCAATTCCTGATGGGTCTTGGTTAATTTTACTTCACCAACTTGGGACACATAACTGTTAATTTGAATGTTGTAGTGTTTTAGCAACAGCATTGCAACTGCACCGGCAGCAACACGGGCAACCGTTTCGCGCGCTGACATTCTCCCGCTGCCGCGATGATCTCTGACTCCGTATTTTTTTTCCCAGGTGAAGTCAGCATGGGAGGGGCGATAGGTGTCTTTTAGTAAATCATAATCTGCTGATTGCTGATCGTGATTATATATAATCAATGATATTGGTGCGCCTGTACTCTTTCCTTCAAAAACTCCAGATAGTATTTCAACCTGGTCAGCTTCTTTGCGAGGTGAGGTAATCGTTGATTGTCCGGGTCGCCTCCTATCCAATTGCTGTTGGATAAAATCCTTATCGATTTTCAAACCGGCAGGGCATCCATCAATCACAGCGCCAATTGCAGGGCCGTGGCTTTCACCGAAGGTGGTTAGTTTGAAAAGGCTGCCAAAAGAATTATTCATATTTTCTATTTGCTGGATTTAATCGGTATTAACAGAATGTCTAGGTTTTGCATCTACTTTGGAATAGGAATAAGTGGCAATGGATTATTGAAAATTCACAGTTAAAATGTTACTAATTGCTGCAATATTTATGAATACAAAAATAAATCAAAATACTGAACAGATTTCTGGAATTAGCTTGTTGATAAACTTGTTTTTAAAGTGCAATCTATTCATTTTTAGTAGTATCTTTAGGAAACCACATTCACTCCCTTTTATGTACCGGCAACTACGATTGAACAAAATAATATTACTTTTTTTGCTATTTATCAGTCAGCAGGTGTATACGAAAAATGTACTTGATCCTGAGGTTAAAAATGGGATTTCTCCTCAACCTATGTTTTTGAAAACAGTAAACATATTTGGCAAATTAAGTGAAGAATCAAGTGTGGTAATAAATGTTGAAACGGATTCAATAGTTGTAGCCGGTATAGTTTGTAATTTATCTGGAAGAATTAATGCTAGTCATCATTGCAATTCTGCGGATGGAGCTAGTGCATTAGTCAGTATTTTTTCAGGAAATCAGCCGTATGTTTATAATTGGTCTCAGATTTCTAATGTTGGATTGTGCAATCCAGGTTGGACAGTGTACCAAGATTCAATTATAATTAATTGCGAAAGTGGAGTTTATCAGTGTATTGTTACAGACTCCTTAGGTTGCATTGATACACTTTCAACAACTCTTGTTTCAGAGCCTGGTTATGAAATTGCCAGTAATACCTATATTTATGATGAAACCTGTCTAGGGGCATGTGACGGCGCTATTACACTGCTGCAGGCTTTTTCAGTAAGTTGTTGCATTGTCACTGATGTTTTATGGAGTAATGGTTCTACCGATTTAGAGCCTAATGCACTTTGTGCAGGTTCTTACACTGGAACAATTACATGGGGAATGGGCCATTGCAGCCAAGTTTATACTCATATTATTGATTCGCCGTCACCTCCTTCAATTCAAGTAACAATTGATACAATGCATTGTGGTTTCTGTGATGGAAGTATTAGGTTAAATCAAATATTTCCTGGTGGTACAATTAATAACTATGTGCTGGGTTTCGATTGGTTTAATCAATTTGGATATTTAGGAAGTGATTCAGTATTATATGGCGTATGTGACGGTTTATCATATACAATAGGAATTTCTTATGATTGTGCTGGTATTCCAAGTTATGTATCATACAATTTCACAATCCCTTGTGATACAACGACAGTACCTTGCATTATGAAGGCCAATGCTGATTATTCAAGCCTTTGCAATGGATCATGCTATGGAGAAATTAATATTTCTATAACTGATGTTAACGGCCCTGTTCAATATGACTGGACCAATTCTGTTATCGATACCAGTATTTGTAATCCATCACTTGGAAATACACCTAATCTTAATGGAATGCCACCTGGCAATTACCAATGTATTGTTACCGATGCTCTTGGCTGTGTAGATTCTGTGACAGTAAATTTAGCTGCATCCTCAAACTTTTCAGTTAGTGGAAATACGCAAATGGAAGGATGTGACAGTTGTAATGGATTTGTTAATCTTTTTCCGATTGGTGGATTTTCTCCATATACATTTGAATGGGATTCAACATCCTGGCATTTTAATTTTGGAAATAATCAATATGATCAACAGAATTTATACTCTGTCTGCTTAAAGGGATCTCTAATAAGTTGCACAATTCTTGATTCAATAGGATGCCTTTCTTATTACAGCGAAACATTTCCCGTTTATTGTTTTCCAGACGTTTGGGGAGTTCAGACGTATCATAGTTGCCCCAATCAAAATGATGGTGGATATAACATGGGCCCATCAGCTTTTAGTTATGCTGATTGTCATGAATATTCAGGTTATTTTACACCTATTCCGCTTGGCGGGCAAGCTAATTATAATGATTTTCCTGATGTCAGTCTTGGTAATATATCAGCTGGGGACTATCATTATATTATGATCACCAATGATGGTTGCGACTCATTTGATGTTTTATTTACAATCCCTGAAATATCTATTAATGTAGTGACAACCAATCCAACATGTGGTATATGCAATGGGTCAGCAATGATTCTCGTTGATGGCGATACTATTAATAATTTAACTAATGGATGGGTTGTCTGGAGTAATGATTCATCCGGTTTATTTCCTTCTGTAAATACAACAATTTGCCAGGGCCAAATGATAAATTATGACTTAGGGTCAGTATGCAATGTGATTGATTCGTTTCTTCTCGACAGTTGCGATCTTATACAAAATGTTTACTCAACTGCAGGTAATGAGATTCACTTGCAAGTAACACCAAATCCCAACTCAGGCAAATTTAGTATTCAAGGAATTAAGCCAGGAAATTCGGAAGCCATTTTGGAAATATTCAATACTCAAGGAAGTCGCATATATATTAAAAAGTTTCCGTCTGGTTCTTCCGATTTTCAAGTTGAATTTAAAAATGGTTTCCCGGGGATTTATTTATGCAGAATAAATAAGGAAGGATCAATCCAACTTGTTAGATTTATCGTTGAATAGTACAAGATGGTAAAAAAGTTATGTAATTAAGGAAATTCTCAATTTCCCTTTCTCAACATTACAAAGTCATTCATAAAGAAACCATCGCCAATATCAAAATCTTTCACTTCTTCAATAACAAACCCCTTTTTAAAATAAAAGTTAATTGCTTTGTAATTCTTTCGGTTTACTGTCAATCGCAAAGTGCAGTTGGACGGCAATTCTTTTAAAAGGTAATCTGTCAACGCACTTCCATTCCCTCTACGATGTTCTGAGGTCTTTATATATAATTTGTGTAAGAAGAAATTATTGTTATCTGATTTTGAATAGGAAAAATACCCAATTGGCAATCCATCCTGATGTGCAATATAAAAACGATGGCCTTCCTGCAATTGTTTTATGAGTGAAGTCTCAGAATACATTTTCTCTAGCATGTAATTGATTTGCTCCATGCTGATAATGCCGGGATAATGTGCATGCCATATCTCTGTTGCAAGTTGATGGATTACCGGAATATCTTTTTCGCTTGCAGCAGCAATTTCAAGATTAGACATTTTATAATTAAATTAGAACTGGTATTAAACTATTAGGACAGGATTTTATTCCTGTCCTAATTGATATATTAAAATCTTAAAGAACTATTCTGCTTTTTTCCATTTGATAGTACAGCCAATAGCCTTTGTGGACTTAACCGCAACTTCTTTACCTTCAATTAAGGAATTAACAGCATCTGCTACATAATGTTTTGTGGCAACTTCCGGGTCATCGGTATTATCATCAATTGCACCAATGTATTTAATAATAAAATCATCTTTTTGTTTTTGCACGACAAAAACATGCGGGGTACGTGCTGCACCATAAGCAATTGCAACTTCTTGAGTGACATCATATAAATAATTAAATGGATATTGATGCTCTTTAGCCCGCTTAATCATTTCCTCATAAGAGTCTTCCGGTTCTATATCCTTGTCATTTGAATTGATGGCAATAACAGGATAGCCCTTTGGTGCAAACTGTTTATGCAATGCAATGATCCTGTCTTCATAAGCTTGTGAAAAGGGACAATGATTGCAGGTGAAGATAACAATAGCTCCTTTTGCTGTATTGTCGGATGAAATCGAAATCATTTCCCCGTGGATATTTTTTAACTTAAAATCTTTTGCTTTATCACCAACCTGGTATCCGGGTAATGGTAAATAACGTAAGGAGGTCGTTGTTACAAATAAAAATAGCAGTATTAAACCCACAGTGAAGTTCTTAAGATATTTCATATTATTTTTATATATTTTGTTTGAATAAAGATAGTAAACATTTCAATAAATATTAGGGACGTGAATGAAAAAAAATGGTTCATAAATGAATAGGTTGAATAGGTGGGTCATTACAAATTCACAATAACAAATTCTGTCCTCCGGTTCTGTGCTTTATGGGAAGATTTATCATTAGGTTGTATAGGCTGTGTTTCTCCATAGCCGTGGTAGCTCAAACGATCTTTTAATATACCTGTCGTTATAAGGTAATCGTAAACTGATTGGGCGCGTTTCTCTGAAAGGAGTAAATTATCAGCAGGGTTGCCCTCATTGTCGGTGTGACCATTAATGGCAACATTAATTTCAGGGTTAAGCTTTAGATAATCTGAAAATTGATCTATAATTACCCGATCTTGCCGGCTTAGTACAGCAGAATTAGTTTCAAACAGTATATTATTCAAAGTGTAAGCCTTTCCCTTTTTGTTTTTTATTAAATCAAGATCCACTTTAACCGGTTCATTCAATGTAGTGTCTTCGTTTGAAAAATAGGCAGATGAGAAAGCATAACCTTTTTTCTTAACGGTTAATATATAATCCTGATTGAATAAAACAACAGAGGCATATCTTCCTGAGACACTATCATAATTTACTGTGATTGTCTCTTTGGTAACTGCATTTTTCAACTCAATGTTTGCATTTAAAGGCTCATCCTCTTCATCATTTTTCAGTTCACCTTTAATAAAAAGTACTTTTTCAGGTTTCACATTTTCATTTAATGCAAATTCAAAAATATCATAACCACCGGTGCTATTTATGTTGTTGCTTGCAAAATAACCATGTTGTCCATCAGTGCTAACAAAGAAACCTACTTCATCTGCTTCAGTATTTACCGGGTAACCTAAGTTTAATGGGGCAGACCAATTTCCGTTTGTATCAAGGCGTGAAATAAATATATCATATCCGCCCATGCCCAGCAGTCCGTTACTGCTAAAATAAAGTGTTCTATTGTCCGGATGAATAAAAGGCGACTTCTCATTGCCGGAAGTATTTATCGGTCCTGACAGTAATTCCGGGCTGGCCCATTTGCCATTTACTTTTTTGGATATATATATATCACCGGTTTGTGTTACTGAGTCGCGATAAGATGCAAAATATAAAGTATTGCCATCAGGTGAAATGGAAGGCTGTCCTTCCCAGTAATCATTGTCATTTTTATTTGCAAATACCGGAACCGGGTCTTTCCATCCACTACCGAACGCTTCACTCATATATAAATCAAAATTCCCATTATTGTTTTCAGTGAAGAAAAGATATTTGTTGTCAATGCTGATGCTGGGACTGCCTTCATTGTTATTTTGCTTTTTGTTAAAAGGAAAAGGCATGGGTTCTCCCTTTTGAAATTCATTATTATTTTTGGGGCTCACCATAAATTTTTCTACTGAAACAGGCGTTAAAAGTCCTTTAACCAGCATTTCATACCGGCGTGTGAAGAAACAAAAATCACCATCAGGTGAAATACAGGCCAGGTATTCGGGATCATTGGTGCTTACTCCTTTCAATGGTTTGGGATTGAAGGGCACGGGATGAGCCAATAACCTCGATTTGTAAATTACTTCAGTTGCATATTTAGCTTCATCGTCTTTCACTTTATTAAAATCAAGAAAAGTGGTCATTGCTTTTTCTGCACCAATGAAATCCTTTTTTTGATAGCGCAGTATACCAAGGCGATAAAAAGGGTTAGGGCCAATATCAGGACATAAATCGGTAGCTTTTTGATAAGCATTTTCTGAAATGAGATAATCTTTATTAAAGTAGGAGACATCACCTAGTATTTTCCATGCTTCAACATAGCTGCTGTCTTCCGATAGCGTTTGATCAATCAAAGATTTAATTGTTTTATAAGGCTTTCCCTTTTTCCGGGAATCCAATGCTTGTTCGAAATATTTTTTAGCTTTTTTATTTTCTGAATCAGGGCAAAGTTTGGCTTGTGCCAAAATTAAATTGGCAATTAACAGGAACAAAAATGTAAAATATATTCTCAATGGAAGATGGATTCTTTTCAAATCTGAATTCATAACAAATGTGAGGATAAAATGGAATTTGATTGAATGCCCTCACTTAAAGTTTTCAATGCTTTCAACTGCTGCTTATGTTCAAAAAAAAAACCGGCCTGTTGTGTACCAGACCGGCTTACTAGTAAAAGGACAACGACAAACTATTTTTCGCTCTTACTAATGAGCAAAGTTTTTATTCCCTGTGGTGAAGTTAATTTTACAAAATATATTCCTGCAGACCATCCTTCCCCTGTGTTAAATTCTCCGGTTGTGCTTTTTAAGGCATAACTTAAGACTTCATGACCCAAAATATCTGAAACGGTAATTGTTGCAGGTATTTCATTCAAGGCTAAACTATATTGAATCTTAATTTGGCTATTAAACGGATTGGGTTGTGCATTTATTAACAATTCCTTAGAAATATGCTCACTAACTGAAGTTACACCTTCGGTAATGGTGAAAAGGTCAAGACCTCCTTCTACGATATTGCTTACAGGCTGAGAATCACGCACCGTGATAATAAAGCTCATTGAATTCGTAGGAGTAATAAAATTACTTATTCTGAAAGAACGATCAGCCCAAGTACTGTTATCAGGAGAAGAAGGGTTGGCTGTTTCCAACAAAACGCTGCTTAATCCATTATTAAGGTAAACTTTCATGGTATCATTTGGATTATTATTGGGATTACCATTTGAATTTCCGCCATTGTAATACCATCTTTTATAATTCAGGTAAGGGTCAATATAAAGCGTAGCATCAAAGAGCGGAGATGTTAAGATAGCCGAACCAAAATCTACATCATGTGTCCATGGGCCACCACCACCGTTATCAGTTACAAAAGCGAGATCACCACAATCATTAACAACATCATTACCCGGATTGGCAATCACCAATCCATTTAGTGTAGCAACCGGGATGGCTCTTTCCCATATGTTCGGGCTTGCGCCGGACGCTGTCCAGTTAAAATTCAAAGAAAAGTCGTCATAATATCCGGGATTTATCGTAATAGTAAAAGGTACTCCGTTAACTATTTGTGATGAGCAAGTATTTATATAACCCCATTTTCCGGCAGTAACATTATACATATCTGAAACAAAAGACGGAATTGTAAATTGACCATTTGCGTCACAAACAGCATTGTATGTTCCCAGGCTGCCAATAAAAGAGGTAAGTGCATTTGGAACGGGGTTGCCGAGATTGTCAATTACATTTCCAGAAATGGCAATAAGGACTACCGGTATCAATGCGGCATTCAAGTTTGTTAACTGGCCATTATTCAGATTAACGTTGGAAAACGTCTTTGTGTAATAGCCTGCTTTGCTAACTTGCACTGTATAAAGACCGGCTGTAGCAAGCCCGGTTTTGTAATTTCCTGAAAGGTCGGTAAGTTTTGAAATGTTTTGTCCTACAAGGGTGACAGTGGCCCCATTAATAATAATGCCGGTAACACTATCTGTAACATTCCCTTCCAAATAACATCCGCGAACATAGGTGGGGGTTAAAACAAAAAGACCATTGTCAATATCGGAAGCAACAATATTACCGGAAGGCAGGAAAGGATAAACACCCCAACATCCGTTAAAACCATCGCCTGAACCCTGTGTGTAAGTGTCATACCAACCAGTTACAATCATGTTGTCAGGGTGGCTTACGTCAACGATGGCGATTCCATCTTTATACCAGGATATTACTTCAAAATCATTTAATGTATGTGTATTGTGAATGATTGATCCTGATCCGGGAGTCAATTGGATTCTCGACAATTCAGTGATGTTTGATAAGTTGGTGATGTCGTAGGCAGTAAGATAAGAACCACTTATTTCATCGGTCGTGAACAAAACAGTATGTTGGTCATTGAGCCATGCATTATGCGTAAAGATGCCAGGTGTTTGTTGTGTTTGTAAGAGAATAGGATTTGCTTTATTGCTTACATTCCATACAGAGAAATAGCCATCATTAATATTACAAGCCCACAAGGTGTCACCATAAGCATATCCATCATGCACATAAGTGCCCGTAGTATGGCCAAGGTATACAGGGTTCCAGGGATCAGCCAATGTAGCAATTACGGCGGCACCATTGAAAAGACTACCACTGTTATTGCCATATAAAAACAAAAAACCGTTGTTGTCTATATGCAATGCATGCGTTTTATTAAGTTGGTTGGCGATTGCTCCGGAACCCTTCCAATATTTAGAGATAACTGTACCGGGTAAATTGCTCAAATCGATAATTTGTAATCCATTACTTCCTCCCTCAGTGGTAACATAAGCGTAATGTGACCAGGTTTTTACTTCGCGCCAGTCGGAAGTAGCGCCGGTAATGGTTTGTTTAACTATAGGGTTAACCGGATTGGTAACATCAACAATATCTAAACCACTTGACCAACCGACCAATGCATATTCATTCCCTAAAGAATCTACATATCCACCAATATTTGCAAGGGCGCTACCCGTGGGGTAAGTATGCTGTGAGCGAAAAGTTAGGTTTAACTGTGCCTGTGTATATGTTGAAATAAGCAGGGCTATAACTAGTAATTGTTTCTTCATTTTAAAAAGTAAAATTGATGTTTTGGATTAACAAAAATATTCTATTAATAAGTCATTTGCAATACATACTTTCCATATTTCCTTTTGAATGGCATATAATACATACATTTAGAGGTATAATACAAGTTAAATTGTTGATCATAAAAAAACCCTTCCATCAAAAGGAAGGGTTTTTTTAGATTCAAACTGCGCTCTAATATTAAGGGCAGAATTATTATTTAATTACAGTAAACCTGCGTTCAACTTGCATTGAACCGCTACCGATTTTACATAAGTACAATCCTGATGGAAGATCATGAATATTTAATTCCAACGTTCCTTTTGGTGATGAAACTAAATTGTTTTGTACAAGTTGACCTTTGGTGTCATAAACGCTAACAGTGAATTCACTTGCAGTAGAAGATGTAAGATCATAGGTCATAGAAACCTTGTCAGAAGACGAAGGATTTGGATAGAAATTACCAAACAATTCGCCTTTCTCTAATTCAGTTACTGATACCACTTTCGAAATTGATGCACGCAACATTAACTCATTGGTAGCACGATCACGATAAGAAGCAAAGCTGGAAGGACCTGATCCTACCAATACTTCAAAAGAACGGTTGCTGAGTGGTGTAGTTGAAACAGATCCAATAGCAACTTGATCACCGCCCATATACCATAGAAGATAAAAACCTCCGCTATTTTTAACAAGAGGGGTAGTTAATTGGGTAGTTGTCCATGCATTCAAGGTAAATGTTGCAGGAGCCACAAAAACTGAATCAAGTAAAGTTCCGGGACTACCATTTAAACCATTATCATCGAATATCATCATTGAATAACCATTACCATTTGCATCTGCTGTAATAAACTCACTTACTGAGTTAATGATATATGGAGAAAAAGAAGGCTTCATATAAACGGCTGAACCTCCATCACCACCCGACCAGGAAACTGAAGTTGTAGATGCATTTGCAGCTTCATAAGCCAATGTTATAGCTCCAAGAGTAGTATCAATAACTTGAATTTCAACATCCTTGCGATTATTACTTGGTGTGGCATCTCCCGGTAATTGTGTATCAGTACGGAAGAAGAATGCACCTGCTGCTGAAGGGGTGAAAGCGTTCGCCTGAGTAATTAATTGTGATTGTCCCGGGTTCAAAGGCCCGGCTGCAGTGGTTGAAGTAACTTGCAAAATATTTGTCGCACTTCTTATTTCACTCTTCACATTAAAAGTAGTTAGCGGCTGATTACCGGTATTAGAAACTTCTGTTTTTAAAGTATAAGGTCCTCCATTTTTGGAAAGGAAAATTGCACCATTATCGGTATTGTCATTGTAAGTTGTGGATGCATCATTAATGGCAAGCGTAGTTACAGCAGGGTAATAGTATTTTACTGCTGAAAGTGCTGTTGGATATATGTCAAAAAGATATTGCAAACCGATTGTACCGGAGTTGTTTTCTATACCAGTTGATAAGAATCCCGAAGTAGCTGCACTGGCTCCGGTTTGTTCTTTGTATTGAACAGTTATAGAACTGTCAACATAAGAGAAAATGAATTGAAAAGTGTTTGCGCCTGTGAAAGAAAGTGCTGCATCCCAGAATGGAACGCTGTCAAACGTTACGATCACTGAATCATTGTTCGGAGTAAAATTATAATAGCATCGTCCTTGAGATGGATCGAAAATTAAATCAGTAACAAAACCTCCGATGTAATCGTCGCCCTGTGATCCGGGAGCAGGAATGGGAGGAAAACCACCTATTACTGAAGCGAGATTGGTAGTTGGTGAAAAAGTGATGTAACCATTTGATCCGATACGGAAGTTGGAAACATCATACCAGTAATAATGAAAAGGAGTTGGAAATGCGATTGCAGACGTAACGTTATCATCTGTCAAGGTGGTTACTTCAACGGTATTCGGAAGGCCATCAATTTCAACCCAGTTATAAGCAGGTCCATTTGGGTCAAGGTCGGTACGCCATGTGTAACCGTATGTGTCTGGTCCGCCTGAAGTTTGCGCTTTCAGCGAAAAGGTGATGGCTGCTAAAGCCATTAAGCTTAGTACTAATTTTTTCATGTTTTATTTTATTTAGTTTGATTTTTTCGAGGGGTAAAAATAAGAAAAACAAAACCATACAATGAAATTTAAAATTAATTTTAACATTTTATGACAATTGAGGCTTTTTTAGCCCTTTTTCGCAGATTATGAATGAAAAATGACCTTTAAAGGTTGTTTTTTGAGCATTATTTCTAGGGTGAATGTTAGAATAATCCATAATGTTCATCAACCCTAAGGAGTTTAGAGAGTTGTTTTTTCAGCCTATTTTAGCACCTTCAACAATCAACTGTTGTTTTAAACAGCGAGAAAGTCGAGCTCAGAATGGAAAATCAACAGCAAAATTTCTTTTTTCAAAAAATAGTAACTGTAACAGCAATCCTGTTGTTCACCATCAAGATCATTGCATGGTATCTTACCGGTTCTGTTGCCGTTTTAACAGATGCGCTCGAAAGTATTATCAATATTGTAAGTGGTTTTGTGGGCCTTTACAGCCTCTATCTTTCAGCCCGGCCTAAGGATTATAATCATCCATACGGACATGGTAAGGTCGAATTTATTTCCGCAGGAGTGGAAGGTGTTCTAATAATCATCGCCGGTTTTTTAATCATTTATGAAGCCCTCATAAACCTCAGAGAGCCACATGAAATAAGCAGGCTGGATTATGGTATAGCGCTGGTTGCAATTTCAGGGCTTATTAATTTTATTGTTGGATACATCGCCATAAAAATAGGAAGAAAGAACAACTCTTTTCCTTTGATCGCCGGAGGAAAGCATCTTCAGACAGATACCTATTCTACAATTGGTATCATAATAGGGTTGGTACTGATTGGTGCAACAGGTTATGTATGGATTGACAGTGCAGTGGCGTTATTATTTGCTTTGATAATCATTTACACCGGAATTAAGATTCTGCGTACTTCCTTAGCCGGCATTATGGATGAAGCAGATGAAGAATTATTGAAAGAAGTAGTGGAATATTTGAATCTACATCGTCAAGAAAACTGGATTGACATGCACAATCTGCGTATCATAAAGTATGGCAGTATTTTGCATCTCGACTGTCATCTTACTGTACCATGGTTTTTAAACGTGCACGAAGCTCACCGGGAAATTGATGTGCTGAGTAACTTGATCAAATCCAAATATGGAACAAGCGTTGAGTTGTTTGTTCATACGGACGGCTGCCTCGATTTTTCATGCAGGGTTTGCCTGAAAAATGATTGTTCAGTACGGAAAACTTCTTTTGTGCGGAAAATCAACTGGAATGTTGAAAACATTTCGCAGAATAAAAAACATGACGCGTTTTGAAGGACTTTGCAAATTTGAATGTTTTTAAAATCATATATATATAATTGAAGTGTTTACAACTTGATGAGTAAGATCATGATGAAAAATTGTTTTGGCACAAACTAATACCATAATTTAGCAGACAAATCTATAAGATCATGTTATGTATTATTGAAGGTGGGTCTACCAAAGCAGACTGGTTAATTAATAAAGGTGCTGAATCTTCGGTACGGTTAAGTACAATTGGTTTTAATCCATTTTTTCATTCAGCTGATTTTGTTTTTGATACTTTAAATAAAAATAAGGAACTCAATAAGTTTAAGGATACTGAATTTGTTATTCGTTATTTCGGTGCAGGATGCTCAAGCAAGGAAAGGAATGAAATTATTGCTTCCGGATTCAGGCGATATTTTTCTAATGCTGAAGTTCACGTTGACCACGATTTGCTAGCCAGTGTTTATGCTACCTGTGGTGACACTGAAGGTATTGCCTGTATTATTGGAACAGGAAGCAACAGCTGTTATTTTGATGGCAAATTAGTACATGAAAGGAATTATGGCCTGGGATATATTTTAGGTGATGAAGGAAGTGGCTCCTACTATGGAAAGAAACTGGTTACATCTTTTCTTTACCAACAGATGCCTGAAAATTTATACAACAACTTTCGAGATACCTATAAACTTGACAAGGATGCAATTATAAAGCATGTCTATAACCAGCCTGAACCAAATGTATGGTTGGCTTCATTCAGTAAGTTTCTTACTGCTCATCGTCATGATCCATTTATTCAGCAGATGATAAGGCATGGCATGCGGGAATTTATTGAATTGTATGTTTGCCACTATGATCGTTTCAGACAGCTGCCTGTTCATTTTGTTGGTTCGATTGCCTACATTTTCAGAGAAGAACTTTTAGAAGTTGCGCAAACACATTTTCTCAATGTTGGGAAAATTATTAAACAACCAATTGATGAATTGATGAAATATTTTCTAGACAGAGAATGAAACATATGAACAGCGGAGTTTAGTGATAGGATGCCGAAGAAAAAGAGGAAAAAGAATAAGTCATGGTTGAAAAACTGGAAAGCAACTTTATATATAATACTGTTTTTACTTTTTGCATTTTATTTTAGAAATGGGATATATCGTTTTTCTTACCGTGCTTTTCGATGGTACAGACATTGGCAACATCATCCTGAAAATCGAGCCGGGTTCATTTATTATCCGGCCGGTTATTCTGTGCATGGCATTGATGTTTCCAAATGGCAGGATGAGATCGATTGGTCAAAGTTAAAAGCAAGAACAACCAATGACGATACACTTCAGTTTCAATTTGCATATATCAAAGCAACGGAAGGTGTATGGATGGAAGACCCGCTATTTGAATACAACTGGAAAAAAGCGAAGAAAAACAACATTATTCGCGGAGCATACCACTATTTTTTGCCACGTAACAATCCCAAAATGCAGGCCAGAAATTTCATTAGGAATGTTTCGTTGACAAGAGGAGACCTTCCTCCGGTTATAGATGTTGAAGAAACCGGGAGAATGAAAAGGAAAGAGATCGTAAAGCAATTAAAAATATATATAAAAGAGCTTGAAAACCATTACAGAATAAAGCCTATAATTTATTCTAATATCAATTTTATTGAGAACTACCTTGCTGACGATTTCGGCAATTATCAGTTCTGGGTCGCGCATTATTACCGTGATGAGTTAATTGTGGATAACAATATTAAATGGCTCTTTTGGCAACACTCCGATAAAGCAAAGCTGTTCGGTTGCGATTATAAAGTTGATGCAAATGTTTTTAACGGTTCGCAGCAGGAACTTCAACGTATATTGCTGAAATGATTTATTACTTCATGGATAGATTTTGCTTTGCAGTTCAAGTTCTTTTTTAAACGCAAAGTACACTAAGTTAAATCGCGAAGATCACAGCGTTTCTTTTTTTCTTTGCGAAACTTTGCTTTTACTCTGTGTTCTATGCGGTTTTATTGTATTCTCTAATAGAATCCAAATTCTTATTTAGAAAATAAGCCCTTTCATTTATCTGCGCAATACTTATCTTTGCATATTCCAATCTTATAAAATTATATATATGAACACCTACCATGAACAGCATGTTAAAAGTTCTGATTTTTTATCGGATATTGTTATTGGTATGGCTGATGGACTCACGGTACCGTTTGCATTAACTGCAGGTTTAACCGGAGCCATAGCATCAACTAGTATCATTACCACAGCAGGCCTTGCGGAAATTGTTGCCGGATCAATAGCCATGGGGTTGGGCGGCTACCTTGCTGGCAAAACAGAAATTGAACACTACGATGCAGAACTCGTTAGGGAGTATTATGAGATTGAAAGTATTCCTGATAAGGAAAGACAGGAGGTGGCCGATGTAATGATAGAATATGGTGTACAAACCGAGTTAGCTAACAATGTAGCCATTGCCATCAGTAAGGACAAGGATAAATGGGTTGATTTTATGATGCGTTTTGAACTGGGCCTTGAACAGCCTGATAAAAAGCGTGCTACTAAAAGTGCCTTAAATATTGGGTTGTCTTATGTTGTTGGAGGAATGGTGCCATTAACACCTTATTTTATAGTTGATGATGTGCACACAGGCTTATTATATTCCAGCATTATGACTGTAATCGCGCTTTTCTTTTTTGGGTATTTCAAGACCAAAGTAATTGGAAACAATCCGATTGTTGGTGCGTTACGCATGACAATTACCGGTGTTTTAGCTGCTAGTGTTGCGTACTTTGTAGCGAAAATGATTCAAGGTGTTTAACAGGTATTCTTTGCAAGTTTAAAGAAGCAATTATTTAAGTTGAGGCAATGATGCAGCTTGCCTTATTTTAGCAACATAAAACGGGTCCTCTGCATAATTTTTGCCGATAAATTCAAGATATCGTTCTGAAACATTAAAGTAATGTTCCTGCCATAATTTGTAATCGGCGATGCTTGCTTTCCATGTGTTAAATACTGCATAACTTTCAAATCTTCTGAATTTTTTTAATTCATCCCTGCTACCATATACGATCGAATCAAGGGAAGTTATATATATACCTGAAGCTGTTGTTTTTCTATTAAAAGGGTAACGCATTCCAAACATATTGTTAGTTCGCCGGAAAAGTGAAGAGGTGAGGTTGGCGGATTCAATTTTGATTTGTGCAAGAACTTCTTTAGGGCACATTACTTCCTGGGTTTTAAGTTCTTTCTGAACACGCGCTATTGTTAGTATTTCATGTTGAGTTGGAAGGAGTAAGGCAAGCGTATATTGTTCCTTATTTTCCTTGCTGAAATCATCAAAGGAGAAAAGCAGAAGGAATGTAAGAGCAACGGCAGCAAACGTGTTTTTCCATTTGCTATAATCAATATTTGCTGATGTATGTCCAAGGTAATTCTCACAACCCGGATTGATGCAGATGGCATGGCGATCCGTTTGGTGTATTAGTTTTGAATGGCAACAACCAGTTTTCATTTGACATCGTTTTATGATTCAATCAATTACTTTCAAGAAAAGGTTGTGGGATGTATGCCCGGGAATATTATTGGATAAAGCATGGGCAAAACAAAACTACTGCGCAACTGGCTTTTTATACTGTTTTTTTTGGCGAACAGGCAAATAGGAGGAGGGAAGTGTCCTGAAAAATTGACGAAAAAGGGAATAGCGAATAATTGAAAATGGGATAAAATCAACTAAATGATGATTCAGGGGTTCTTATTAACAACTATCCCTGATAGAAAAAAATATAAAATGTAAAATGTTAAAGTCAAAACCGCAAAAGGGTCCTTAAAAAAATTTCAAGGTCATAGTTAAACTTTTACATTTTACATTTAGCGTTTTACATTTTACATTTATAAAATCTGCCCAAAAAAAAGGGAGCCATAAGCTCCCTTTTTTTATATATAAACTATTATTACTCCAATGTAATCTTCAAGCACAAGCCGCGCAATTCATGCAGCAATACGTTGAAAGATTCAGGTATTCCCGGAGGGCCCATGTTTTCACCTTTTACAATGGCTTCATAAGCTTTTGCACGTCCCATTACATCATCAGATTTAATAGTCAGTAATTCCTGTAATATGTTAGCGGCACCAAATGCTTCGATAGCCCAAACCTCCATCTCACCAAATCGTTGACCTCCAAACTGTGCTTTACCACCCAATGGTTGTTGCGTAATCAAAGAGTATGGTCCTATTGAACGGGCATGCATCTTATCATCCACCATATGACCTAATTTCAGCATATATATAATACCAACAGTAGCAGGTTGATCGAAACGCTCACCGGTACCACCATCAAATAAATACGTACTACCAAACTTCGGTAAATCAGCCTTGGCAACATAATGATCAATGTCGGCTAATGATGCACCATCAAAAATAGGAGTAGCGAATTTAGTACCCAATTTTTGTCCGGCCCATGCAAGAACTGTTTCATAAATCTGACCAAGGTTCATACGTGATGGTACACCCAGTGGGTTCAACACGATATCAACTGGTGTTCCGTCTTCAAGGTAAGGCATGTCTTCATCACGAACGATTTTCGCAACAATACCTTTATTACCGTGACGACCGGCCATCTTATCTCCAACTTTCAGTTTACGTTTTTTAGCAATGTAAACCTTGGCTAATTGCATGATACCGGTTGGCAGTTCATCACCAATTTGAATGGCAAATTTCCTGCGCTTAAATCCTGCTATTAATTCATTGTGCTTTACATTATAATTGTTCAGCAGCGTAGTAAGGCGCTCATTGGTTTCCTTATCTGTTGTCCATTTGTATGGATTAAGGTTTAAGTAATCCAGATCCTGCAGTGCTTTTTGTGTGAACTTCGTTCCTTTTGGCACAACAGCTTCTTTATAAACATTCACTACACCCTGAGAAGTTTTACCTGATACAAGTATGAATAACTTGTCAACCAGCTTCAACTTAAGATCAGCAAGTATTTTATCCTGTTCGGCATCAATTTTTGCAATGGCTGCTTTATCGTCAGTCTTTGGATTTTTTTCCTTGATGGCACGGGAGAATAATTTCTTCTCAATAACCACACCTTTAACTGATGGTGGTACTTTTAAAGAAGCATCTTTTACATCTCCGGCTTTATCACCAAAGATGGCTCTTAAGAGTTTTTCTTCCGGTGAAGGGTCTGTCTCTCCCTTAGGAGTGATTTTTCCAATAAGAATATCACCTTCTGTTACTTCAGCACCAATACGAATCAATCCATGTTCATCAAGATCACGAGTCGCTTCTTCACTTACGTTAGGAATATCAGCTGTTAACTCTTCCAGTCCGCGTTTTGTATCACGCACTTCAAGACTGTATTCGTCGATGTGAATAGAAGTAAAAATGTCTTCACGGATTACACGCTCAGAAATAACGATGGCATCTTCGAAGTTGTTTCCTTTCCACGGCATGAATGCCACTTTCAGGTTACGTCCCAATGCAAGTTCTCCACCTTGGGTAGCATATCCTTCACACAATACCTGACCTGTTTTTACTTTATCACCTTTTTTAACAATTGGCTTTAAATTGATACAAGTACTCTGATTGGTTTTCTTGAATTTAATCAATTTATAAACTTTCAGATCATCTTCAAAAGATACCAATTTTTGCTCTTCATCACGAATGCTGCGGATATGAATTTCATTGGAGTCAACATATTCAACTACACCTGGATATTCAGCATTCACCAAAACACGTGAATCGCGAACCACGTGACCTTCTAACCCTGTACCAACAATTGGTGCTTCCGGACGAAGCAGTGGAACTGCCTGTCGCTGCATGTTAGAACCCATCAATGCACGGTTCGCATCATCATGCTCAAGAAATGGAATTAAAGAGGCTGCAATAGATGCAATCTGATTTGGGGCAACATCCATCAAGTGAATATCCTTCGGTTCAACGATTGGAAAATCTCCTTCGAAACGAGCCTTTACTTTAAGGTCGTGGAAAACACCAAGTTCATCCACATTGGCATTTGCCTGTGCAATCACTTTAGTATCTTCTTCTTCTGCTGTTAAATATATAATTGGGCTCTTAATATCGAGCTTTCCTTCCACTACTTTACGATATGGAGTGGAGATGAATCCAAGTGGATTGATCTTCGCATAAACACATAAAGAAGAGATCAAACCAATATTCGGTCCTTCCGGTGTTTCAATAGTACATAAACGGCCGTAATGGGTGTAATGAACGTCACGAACCTCAAATCCGGCACGCTCACGACTTAAACCACCAGGTCCAAGGGCAGATAGCCTCCGCTTATGTGTGATTTCCGCCAGTGGGTTAGTTTGATCCATAAACTGACTCAGCTGGTTTGTTCCGAAGAAAGAGTTAATTACGGAAGAAAGCGTTTTAGCATTAATCAGATCGGCAGGGGTGAACACTTCATTATCACGAACGTTCATTCGCTCACGAATAGTACGTGCCATACGAGCCAGACCTACACCAAACTGTGAATACAATTGCTCACCAACGGTTCTCACCCTCCTGTTTGACAAGTGATCGATATCATCCACAATCGTCTTGCTGTTAATAAGCATGATCAGATACTTGATGATTTCGATGATATCTTCTTTGGTAAGTACTTTTACATTCTCCGCAGTATTCAGATTCAGCTTACGGTTAATCCTGTAACGGCCAACTTCACCTAAATCATAACGTTTATCAGAGAAGAATAATTTGTCGATGATGCCGCGAGCTGTTTCTTCATCAGGTGGCTCAGCGTTACGCAACTGACGGTAGATGTGTTCAACCGCTTCTTTTTCAGAGTTAGAAGTATCTTTTTGCAGCGTGTTGTAAATGATTGCATAATCATTTGAGTTGGCATCTTCCTTATGAAGAATGATGCTCTTTACACCTGCATCTACAATGGTATCGATATGATCATCTTCGAGAATGGTTTCACGCTCCATGATGACTTCATTACGCTCAATGGAAACAACTTCACCGGTATCCTCATCCACAAAATCTTCCACCCAGCTTTTTAAAACACGAGCAGCCAGTTTACGACCAACAACTTTTTTCAAACCGGCTTTGCTGACTTTAACCTCATCAGCTAATCCAAATATTTCTAAGATCTCTTTATCTGTTTGGAAACCGATAGCACGTAATAAAGTAGTAACCGGGAATTTCTTCTTACGATCAATATAAGCATACATGACATTGTTGATATCAGTTGCAAATTCAATCCATGATCCCTTAAAAGGAATAACACGTGCAGAATATAATTTCGTTCCGTTCGCATGACGGCTGCTTCCGAAGAAAACACCGGGTGAACGGTGGAGCTGGGAAACAATAACCCTTTCAGCACCGTTGATAACGAATGTACCTTTAGGAGTCATATAAGGAATTGTACCAAGGTAAACATCCTGAACAATGGTCTCAAAATCTTCATGCTCGGGATCGGTACAGTATAATTTTAATTTTGCCTTCAGTGGTACACTGTGCGTTAATCCACGCTCAATACACTCTTCAATGCTGTAACGGGGAGGATCCACAAAATAATCAAGGAATTCCAGTACAAAGTTGTTACGGGAATCACTGATCGGGAAATTCTCGCTGAACACCTTGAACAACCCTTCCTGGGAACGGTTCTCACTGGTGGTCTCCAGTTGAAAGAAATCCTTAAATGATTTTAACTGAATTTCGAGAAAATCAGGGTAACTGACAGGGTTCTTTTGTCCGGCAAAATTGATCCTGTTACCAACACTCTTTTCATGAAATCCGTGAATACTGATCGCTTTTGTGCTCATTCTGTTATATTAGTTCGAGTTTTTGAGATTTTAAAGAGGCTTTTAGGCCCAGGAAATGGTGACGAAGATGACAGCTAGTTGATTGATTTTCAATGTGAAATAAGAATAAATTAGCAGGTCGCAGTACACTACCCCTAAAAAGGGAGGCAAAAGTAGGCAGATTGAGTTGAAATTCAAAGGGGAAGATTGCTTTTTTATCAATTGTTGAAGAAATTATTTTGAGTAGCTATTTTTTAGAAAAGATGATTATTAGGAAAGAGGCAAAGAGGCAAAGAGGCAAAGAGGCAAAAGGGTATTGGGTATAGGGTATAGGGTATAAGGTATAGGGTATTAAAAATGAGCAAACTAATTTATCTCAAACAACTTCAAACCATATTAAACCTAAAAACCAAATTAAACTGTCATAGACTAACATATGTTGACCAAAATTCGAGTTAAAATTAAACTAAAAAAGCTAGTTTATGGTCATCAAAAGAAGTCAAAGGGAAGTGCGATATTTTAGTGAAGAACTACGTCGCGAGATTGTAAAAAAAATAGAGCGTAATGAACTAAGTGTAAGCGCAGCGTGCCGGGAATATGAGGTAAGCGGCACGACTGTTTATAAATGGATTTATCGATATTCCCTACATTTGAAAAAGGGAATAAAACAAGTGGTGGAAAAACGAAGTCAAAATGAGCGAATTAAATCGCTAAATGAAAGAATAGAAGCACTAGAGCGCGCTGTTGGACAAAAGCAAATGGAGATAGATATTTTGAACAAAATGCTTTCTATTGGTAGTGAAGATGTTGGATATGATATTAAAAAAAAGTTCGGTGGAAAGTTATCCTCTGGTACAAAAACATCAAAGAACAGCACCACTACAAAAGGCAAATGATTTATGCGTATTTCAAAATCAGCAAACAAGCGGTTAATCAGTATGAGCAACGTTATTTCAATCGTATGATGTATCATCAGGATCTACTTACCCAGGCTCATATAGAACGCACGATTCATCCTCGTATGGGGGCCAAAGTTTTATATGATAAGCTTCAGCCAGAGCATATTGGCAGAGTTGGGTATGAGAAGTTGCTGAGGGAAAATGGATTTAATTTGAGGCGACTTAAAAATTATTTCAAGACAACTGATAGTGCCTGGGTACATTACAATAACTTAATCGCAAATAAAACGCTGAATGATATTAATCAGGTATGGGTAAGTGATATCACCTATTACATGATGGGCGAGCAAGTATGCTATATAACCACACTTATGGATCTATATAGCAGGCGGATATTAGGTTATTCAGCCTCTGAAAGGATGACAGCGGAACAAAGTAGTATGAAGTGCTTAAATATGGCATTTAGAGAAAGGGGAGGTCGCTCTTATGATCATTTAGTTCACCATAGTGATCGAGGCAGTCAATACCGTTTTAACAAGTATGTGGCACTATTAAAAGCCAAGGGAGTAAGCATAAGTATGTGTAAAAGTGTTTACGATAATCCTCACATGGAACGGTTCAATGGGACCCTGAAAAACGATTATTTAATCCCCTTGGGAGTTGATAGTTTTAAACAATTAAAAAAATTATTGCCAATAGTGATAAAACGGTATAATACTCAACGTCCACATAGCAGTTTAGGGAAATCAACACCATTAAAATTTGAATACGCAATTTCAATAACACCTCTTAAAAACCGACCACTAACTAAAATCAAACCGGAAGTATCAATAATTTAAAACTACTAATAAAAAGCAAAAGTCAACATCAACAAATAAGATAAATAAGGTCAACTCTATTTAGTCTACCTCAAACCTTAAACCTTAAACTTTAAACACGAAACCAGAAACCCGAAACATAACCCTAGCTTTGCGCCATGAATATTTTTACTGCAGAAAGCCTTTCCAAATCATATAGCGAGAACCCATTATTTACAGATCTAAGTATTTCATTAAGTGAAGGTCAGAAGATGGCCATTATAGCGCCAAATGGGAGTGGAAAAACCACTTTGTTGAGGATTATTGCCGGCAAGGAAAAACCTGACAGTGGAAGGGTTTCACGTCGTAGTGACTTACGCATTGGCTATCTTGAACAGGATCCTTATTTCACACCGGGCCTACAAGCTTTGGATTGTGTTTTTCCACATGATCATCCTTTACTCCATGCCATTGGAGAATATGAAAAGCTGATCGAATTGGGAGAAGAAGCTGACCAAGTTGAATTGCATCGGTTGACGGATTATATCGATGCGAATAATGGATGGGATTATGAAGCAAGGGCAGTTGAAGTTTTGGGTAAATTAGGAATTCATGATCTTGAAAAAACGGTGGAAAATTTTTCAGGTGGTCAGAAAAAGAGGCTGGCATTAGCACGAATGTTGATTGAAGATCATGACCTTTTATTGATGGATGAACCTACCAATCACCTTGACCTTGATATGATTGAGTGGCTGGAAAATTATTTGAACCGTCTTAACAAATCAATTTTGCTGATATCACATGACCGTTATTTTTTAGACGGAGTATGTGATACGATTGCTGAATTGCATAACAATGATGTTTATATATATAAAGGTAATTACGCATATTTTTTAGGAAAGAAAGAAGAACGTGAAATGAGTGAACGCGCTTCAGTTGACAAGGCGCGCAATATATATAGTCGCGAATTGGAATGGATGCGTCGCCAGCCAAAAGCAAGAGGCACAAAGCAAAAAGCGAGGCAGGATAGTTTTTATGTTGTTGAGGAAAAGGCGAAGACAAAGCTGGGACAAAGCAAAATGCAAATTACCATGCAGATGAACCGTCTCGGAAGTAAGATTCTTGAGCTGGAGAATATCTGTAAACAATACAATGGTCAGCAACTGTTGCACAATTTTAGTTATACCTTCAAGAAAGGGGAGAAGATTGGAATTATTGGACGGAATGGCTCCGGTAAATCTACACTATTGAATATGATTATGGGTTTGGTGAAGCCGGATGAAGGGAGGATACGATCGGGCGAGACTGTTGTTTTTGGTTATTATTCGCAAGACGGTATTCAGTTGAATGATGATAAGCGTGTTATTGAAGTAGTAAAGGAAATCACGGAGTATGTGGAGACAGGTGACGGGAATTGGATTACGGTTTCCCAATTCCTGAATCATTTTCAATTTACAGGTGACCAACAATATTCATTTGTTTCGAAGCTGAGTGGAGGAGAGAAGAAACGACTTTATCTTTTAACTATTTTATTACGCAATCCCAACTTTTTAATTCTTGATGAACCAACTAATGATCTGGATATTGTTACATTGAATACACTGGAAGAATTCTTATTGAATTACCAGGGTTGCTTATTAATGGTAACACACGATCGCTATTTCATGGATCGTTTGGTTGATCATGTCTTTGTTTTGGACGGCAGTCATGAAGTGAAAGACATACACGGTAACTATACTGATTATAGAGATAAATTGGCTGCTGCAGCATGTATTGAAAAGCGAAAGCCTGAAATAAAAAATGAGCCGGTTAAAATCGACGCTACACCGAAGAAGAAATTATCTTACAAGGAGCAAAGAGAATTAGATGAATTAGAAAGTTTGTTGGCTGCTTTGGAATTGAAAAAACAAAATTTACTAGTGAAAATGAATAATGGCTCCGATGATCATATTGAAATTACTAAATGGTCGGCCGAGTATAATAGTTTGGAAAAATCGCTTGAAGAACAAATGTTGAAATGGATGGAAATCCAGGAACGTTACTCTTAAGTCAAACAAAATGTTTGTTTAAGTTATTGTAAAGAAGTTCCGCAACCGATTTTTTATATGTATTATTTCCGGCTTTTTCAACCCACCTGATACCTTGCACTGCATTGCTGAGAATTAATTCATCAGCAACATCAATATCTTTTTGCAAAAGACTTTTTTCAGCACAGGAGATGCCGGTTTGTTCTGCTAATTTAAGAATCTGTTTACGCATAACACCATTTACACAGCCATCGGAAAGCGGTGGTGTATACAATTTGTTGCCCATAACGATAAAAATATTTGAAGTGTGTGCTTCAATGATATTACCTGTATCATTTAGGATCAATACATCATCCCAGCTGTGGTCTCTTGCATAAATTCCGGCAAGTACATATACCAGGCTGTTTAATGTTTTTAAATTAGAGATGGATGACCTTGACTTTGTCTGTTCGTGGTAAACACCAATACTAAGGCCGACTTCATTGAGGGTAAAACCATTTGTATCCAGTGGCTTTACATTGATCATTCGACCTGTATTGTTTTTTAGCGGCGTATAATTTCCTTCAGAAACCCTGAAAAAAGTCATGCGAATTCTTGCATCGCCTTTAAGTTTATTCTTTTCAATTAATTCTTTTGCTTCCTTTTGTAAACTTTGAAAATTCAGTGTTGACTCATCAAGTTTAAGTATGTTGAAAGCAATATTTATTCTTTCCAAATGAGCATCAGCGAACAATATTTTTCCATCATGCCAGTGCATGGATTCAAAAAATCCATCGCCAAAAAAAAATCCACGGTTGTTTAATAAGGAAGATTCTCCTTCTCCAATGATATTACCGTTAAATGATAAAAATTTCATAGTAGTCATTGACCCGGCCCGCTAAATAAGGTTGCTAGAAATGCAAGACCGAGCGATGGTTTGAGCAATATGGGGAATATTATTCCAAACACAGCACCCCAGAAATGTGCATCATGATTGATATTGTCGCCTTTACGACTGGAAGCTTTGTATTCAAAAAAAAGATAAAGCGGTCCCAGTACAATGCCCGGAATGCCAATGAGTCCCCATATATATATTTTAGACCAAGGATTAAAAAGAATGGCTGCAAAAAGGATGGCAGAAACGGCTCCGGATGCTCCGAGAGAGTTGTATAAATAGTTGTTTTTATTTTTTGCATAGGTAGGAGCACTGCTGATCAACATTCCGCCTAAATAAAGTATGATGAAATAATAGGTTGATTTATCGTCATACACTTCAGCGAAATAATATTCGACAGCCTTTCCAAAACTGTAGAAGACAAGCATGTTAATAGCAAGATGCATAAAATCAGCGTGGATGAATCCACTGGTAAAGAAACGCCACCATTCCTGTTTCTTATTCACCATATAGGGGTTAAAAATCAACTTGCGCATAATCTCAGGATTTGAAAATGCAAGCAGTGAAAGAATAACTGTTATTCCGGTGATGAGTAAAGTCATATATATGATATTGTTTACCCTCGAGAAAACCGGGGTATTCTTATTTCTTTTCCTAAATCAATAAAGGTTTTACAATTCAACGGGAACTCCAGAAAAACATGGAGGAAGCTTAGAAAAAATAAAAATTTAAGTCCTGTTTGATAGTTGATGGAGTAAACAACTAGGGCAAGTACCCAGATGCTCAACGTTAATATTAAATATTTCCGCTCTACTTGATGCCACTTGATAATGGATGTTTTGCTGAACCAATTGAGGTAATGATAAGTATAGGCAAAAGCTATAAAACGCATTACCTTGTAGCCGGTGTCAGAACTGAATATTGTTGAAGCGGCTTGTTGGTCAAATTTTGCCAGTTGATCCAGTTGTAAGAAATTGATAATGTAAAAATTTAATGCAGCAAAGTCATTATAAGATTTTTTTATGTAATCAGTTACCTGGTAATGTGAAAAATCAGGTACAATGAAAAAGAAACTGAAAGCACAGGCAATAAAGATTACCAATGACCATTTACCTGTAGCACTTTTAGATTTTATGGCGCCATGTAAAATAAATGATCCCGTGAAAAAAAATACATGAAAGATGGTAGGAAGAAAAATCAAGAAAAAGACAATATAGAAATGGTTATCGTTTAAAAAACCTGCAGAAATGATGATCATAAAGACTGCAAGTATGCGTAGGTAACCATCTTTGATTAAATAGAATCCTACTGCGCTTAACAATGCAACAAAGGGCGCTATATCACTCCACTTAGTAAATCCTTTAATACCAAAATACCCGAATGTCCCGAATAAACCCAATAATACAAGCCATAAAAAGTCATATTTTCCTTTGATGAAATAGTTTCTTTTATGCAGCCATGATATTTCTGTAAGGTAATGTAATGGACCTAAAACAGCATAAGAAAACAAAAACAATTCAAAAGGCAGGATAAATGCTACGACAGTAGAGAAAATCATTAATCCAATATTCAGGAGGTTTAACTGGCGGGTGTCCATAATCTCACAAAATTGGTTTTTTTAAGGGGGATTGCCAAATATTGTGATAGACAGGTCTTAATTTCCATAGATGGGCCTGGATGATTTTTTTTAAATGCATTTTGAATGATGGTAATACATAAACGATCATTCATTAAAAATGTTGAAGGGTGACTCCGTAATAAAATAAACTATCAGAAAAGACCGTTCAGTGGTTTAATTAATACACCACCAATTTTTTCATAACAGTTTTGCTTTCAGTAGCAGCCCTTAAAAAATATATTCCGCCTGACAGTTTGGTGTCTATTTCAACAGGAATTACTGACGTTGAAGTATCGATTGTCTGTCGGGAAATAACTTTACCGGTTGCATCTAAAAGATCAATGGAAACAGACTCCATGTAGCGGTTAAAAAATCGAAAATTCAATGTTGATCCACTTTTTAATGGGTTAGGGTAGAAGTCAATTACTTCTAATCCATCGCTGAATAATGATAGTTCATATCCACCCAAAACCAGACTTGCTACACCAAAATCAGGAATACCATAACCCAACATTCCATCCGGCGTAGCATATTGCGAAGCGCTTTGACGGACGGCATCCATTATTTCTATATTCGATTTGGCAGGAAATCGCTGACGAAGGCAGGCAACTGCACCTGCAATGATTGGTCCGGAGAATGATGTTCCGCTACTAAATGAGCTCAACGTGTTTCCAGGCATAAATACGGCGGCACCTTGTCCTTGTGCTGCCACATCAGGTTTAACTCTTCCATCAAATGAAGGACCCTGGCTGCTGAAGGAAGCATACGATCCCGATGAATTAACGGCACCAATTCCTAAAACGAAATTACCATCGGCAGGACTACTGATGTAATGAAAAGAATTATTGCCCTCATTACCTGCACTGTTCACAACCAAGATGCCTTTTGAAGCGGCAATGTCTGCAGCAATAGTTGCAGGGCAGGTATTGCCATCCATATCGGCATACGTATGATTTTGAGTTGGATCATCGAACTCGGTATAACCCAAAGAAGAATTGATAACATCGGCACCGGCACTATCGGCAAATTCAGCTGCGGAAGCCCAATTGTATTCTTCGATAATATATTCTGATAATACTTCTTCTGAACGCAACAATATATATTGGGCATTTGGGGCTGTTCCAACCATATCACCGGGAACATTGGCCGCCATTGTTGATAGTACTGCAGATCCATGCCAGAAGTCATCATAAACATTTGCATTGTTACTAACAAAATCCCACGTCGACAATACACTCCCCTGACTAAATAAACTATCAAAACAACCCATGATATCAGCGTCTTGAAATCCACCATCAATAACGGCGATAATCATTCCCTGTCCACTAAAACCCAAATCGTGCAGGGCATTGATATTAATCATGCTTGTTTGATTCTGCGCATTTCCATAGTTGAAGCTCGCTAGACGCGCTACAGACGGGAAGGAGTTTAATACTGGTCCTTGTTCATTCAGGTTATACTTATTAATGTTTGTTTCACCCGTGCCTGCAGGCCTGCCAACTAGTACAGATGACAGTACAAAAGGTAATGCATTGATGGAGCTTAAAATGGAAGGAGAAGTTAGTTCCACTGTCACAGAATTAAACCATTTTGAATGATTCAAGATCGTAACACCTGTAATATTTGACACCTTTTGTATATATATAGGATCAACTGGAAGATCGCTTTGGTCAATGGCTATGCCATGTGCATTCCTGCGATCGACGGCTCTTTGGGAAAGGAATGCCAAAGGATTATTGATGCTAAATGGCGTATTAGTCTTATTTGTAAACCGAATTACAAACCTGTTTTGAGAGAAGGAATTGTTGCTGAATGAAAAAAGAGCAATAATGCAGAGTAGTTTTTTTAACATGAATTAAGCAGGGTGCTAGAGGTAAATAACAATCTTATTTAACGATTGTAAAAATAGGCATTCCTACTTTAAAAGCACCGATATAAATCGTAAAATTTATGTGATTTTATGAAGAAAATCAGGGTGTATAACTTATTAGCGTCTCCTTATATATAAAGCCGTCTTTAATCATTGAAGAACTCAGACTTTCATATTCATAGTCATTGTATTCTTTGTAAATCAGCCCCACGCCAGCAGCATATTTCTCAATGTAAAAACTATAGGTAATCAAATTGATGTCTTCATTTTGAAGGACAGTTAGGGTAGAATCAAAGGCCAACGGGCCAATGGAAGCAGGTTCGGCTACTGATTCATAAGTGTATTCCCAGGGCGTTAGTATGGTAGGTGAATGGCCGTTCCATTTTTCATTTACAACCGGAGGGAATACCAGCTTAATGTAACGGAAATTATCTTCATTTCGCTCAGCAGCTGTAGATGTAATATTTGCTGTAACAACTTTATAAAGAACCCAAGGGTCAGCCGGTGTCATGCGCTTATAGCGTTCTATGCGGGCTGTATTACGTCCTTCATTATCAGTAAAAAAACGCTCTACTATTTCTTTTATCTCAAAATGCAAAGTATCAATTTCAACGGTATGTGGAATTACAGTGTTGTTATAAGTATAACCCAGCCATCCGATAGAGTCAACCTGGTAGATCAATTCACTGCCAACTTTAAGTGGAAAGTAATTGTACCCCAGGTCTATTGGCTCGGCTGGCTCATCTTTCTTACAAGCTTGAAGACTTAAAACAAAAATCAATAAAATCCAGTAATGCTTCATTTTAATCATTTCAGGGTACCGTTATTGTTTGTTTTTACGTAACAATTCAGGAAATGTTTTATAAAGATTTATCAATAAACCCACCACCAATCACATCATCACCTTCATAAAATACTGCACTTTGCCCGGGGGCTATGCCGGTAACAGGCTTATGAAAGGTTACATGCATCTTGTCACCATTCTGAACCAATGAACTGGCAGTACCCGGATCTTTATACCTCACTTTGGTTAAAGCAAGTAATGATTCATTTATCGAGGCATATTTCACCAAATTGATATTTCTTACTAAGGCCTGCTGTTGTTGTAAATCTTCAATGGTTCCCAGCACAACGGTATTTGTTTCCGGAACAATTTCCGTTACATACAATGCATTTCCTACAGCAATTTCCAAACCTTTGCGCTGACCAATGGTATAAAACGGATAGCCTTTATGATTCCCTAAAATATGCCCTTCTTTATTCACAAAAAGTCCTCCATCTAGTCGTTCTTCTAATCCTTCGACTCGGTTTTTAAGGAAAGAACGATAATCGTTATCAGGGATGAAACAAATCTCATAGCTCTCGCTCTTATTAGCCAGCTCATGCAAACCCATTTCATGCGCCATTTCCTTGATTCTTGATTTTTGCAGATGGCCAACAGGAAACATGGTACGTGATAAACATTCTTGAGTAACGCCCCATAACACATAACTCTGGTCTTTTGTTGCATCCAGTCCGCGTGATATCACAAAACGGCCATTTTCGGCTCTGACCTGTGCATAATGACCTGTAGCAATAAATTCGCAATCCAGCATATCTGCACGTTTCAATAATGCTTCCCATTTGATATGCGTATTGCACATCACGCAGGGATTGGGCGTACGACCGGCAAGGTATTCATCCACAAAATTATCAATCACACTTTCACCGAATTCAGCTCTGATATCAAGGATGTAATGCGGAAAACCATATTGAACAGCAATACCTCGTGCATCATTGATGGAATCGAGACTGCAGCATCCTGTTTCTTTCTTTCCGCCACCACTGCTTGCATAATCCCAGGTTTTCATGGTAATGCCAATGACTTCGTATCCCTGCTCATGCAGCATGATTGCTGCGACTGAACTGTCGATACCGCCACTCATCGCCACTAAAACACGTCCTTTCCTGCTCATGGGGCAAAGATACGATGAAATGAAGAATGTAGAATGTAAAATGCAGAATTTCAAATGTAAAATGTAAATGGGATTCGATCACATCCACCCTCAACTTGTCCACGTTTGAAACGCGGATGTAACTCCATGTGAGCATTTGAAATGCGATTCAATCCCCTTCAGTGCTTCCTGCAAGGGACAATGAAGTATGATTATGAGTTATGGAAACTATGCATTCATCAATTCATACTTATCACTTTCAGCGTCCCAGTAAAAGGGTAAACGCTGAAAGGACAAAAAAACAAATAGTCCAGGAGTTAATTCATGGGCTATTTTCTTGCCTTTAAGTGGGTAATGTAAGGGACGATTAAGTATGATCATAAATTTCAAGAAGCGATATGTTGAACAATTCAGGATATAGCAGTCATGGTTCCCAAAAAGGGTAGATGTTGAAGAAATGAAAGGATTTCAAGATTTGCAATAATTATTATAAATTCCATCATTATGCTAAATTTGCTGTGATGATTCATCAATTAACACCTGCAATTTTTTGGGATACGGTTATCAGTAATTTATCTATTACCCATCATGCGGGATTTATTATTCAGCGTGTTTGCCAATATGGAAGTTGGAATGACTGGTTGCTGATCAAAATGCAATTTGGCATAGAAAAGATTCAATCTGAACTTTTAGCTGCAAGGCATCTTGATTTGAAAACATTGAATTACTTTAGCATACTTTTTAACCTGCCAAAAGAAAAATTTCGATGCTATACTTTTCCGTTGTCAGCCCCGGAGCACTGGAGTTATTAAAATCACTCCAGAAAGTAAATGAATTAGATGATTTTTACCTTGTGGGTGGTACAGCGCTTGCTTTAAAATTCGGACATCGGATTTCAATCGATCTTGACTTCTTTACCAATAATGAATTTGATACCAACAATTTGTTGATGGTTTTAAGTAATCAATTTACTATTGCTGTTCTGGCACAATCGAAGAATTCAATTACACTTGATATTAAGGGCGTAAAAGTAGATTTCATCAGGCATAATTATCCATTACTGAATCAAATTGAACTTGAAAGCGGAATAAAAATGGCGTCCATTGCAGACATAGGCGCAATGAAAATAAACAGTGTGCTGAACAGAGGCTCAAAAAAAGATTTTTTCGATATTTATGAATTGATGCATCATTTTCAAATAGAAGAATTAATTTCATTTCATACATTGAAATATAAATATTCCACACCTTTTTTAGTGATCAAGAGCTTGGTTTATTTTGAAGATGCAGAATTAGAACCTGATCCAATTTCTGCTAATTCTACCGATTGGCAAGTTGTTAAAGAAAGGATAATTGAGGCTGTAAGGGCTTTATCAAACAAATGATTTAGCAAAGTGGTTAACGAAAGAAATGCTGAACCTAGATTGCAACGCTTAACGGTTCTTAGTTTTAGCTCTTAAATAGTCCCTGAAATAGGTATACTCTGAAAGGACCTAAAAACAAATAGCCCAGGAATTAATTCCTGGGCTATTATCATGTCTCTTCAGAGTCTTCTGCAAGTCTCATTGAAGAATGATCAATCTGTCAGCAATAATCATTAAACCCTTAACTTTCATTTATAACCGATGCGCTTTCTTTCTTTTTGTTCAATATCCTGTTTGTCTTTTTGCAGAAAGTAATTAATGGCTTCATACACATCTTTAAATTTCCTGTTGTGTTTTTTTCCAGTTTTTTGAGTTTTTCTGTCAGGTCTTTATGGGTTAAGGCCTATTGTCGGATAAATACAAAGGCGCGCATGATTGCGATATTTACATTTATAGCCTTCTCACTCCTTAAAACACTTGAAAGCATGGCAACACCTTGTTCAGTAAATGCATGAGGGGGAATTGCTTTACCTCTGTGCTTTTGTGAACTGGTCACAAATTGTGACCGGTTGTTGTTTGATGATTCTATTTCCAACCTCAAAATTTCCCATTCCTGTGTTGATAACTGAAACATAAAATCCAAAGGGAATCTTTTTAAATTTCTTTTCACTGCCTGATTTAAGACTTTAGTACCCACTTCATATAGTACCGCAAGATCAAAATCTAACATTGCTTTTTGTCCTCTTAACTCATAAATTTTTGTTTCGATATTTTGTAGTTGCATGACTGTTGTTTGTGGCATCAAAATTAAAGTCTCAAAACTGTTTTTAAAATAGAAATAAATTGCTAAAAAATGAATGTATAATGGGTTTCAGGATGATTGTTATTTAAGCGCAAAAGTCGTTGAGTAAAATGCGCTGAGAACGAAAAGGAAAATAACTTAGCGGCCCTTTGCCATTTCTTCGCGCTCTTTGCGGTAAAAATCAATTTTTTCAATTGAAGCAAAGACTTGAATTCAGAATGATTTTATTTGAACGGCAAGCAAACTGAAGGATAATCATGATTCACTTTCAGAGTCCACTTAAATAGGAGACGCTGCAAGCGAAGCCCATCACATAAATACTTCCTTTACTATCCCAATTGTCCTTTTTACCTGAAAAATGATGCTTTTCGCCCTATATATGGGCTTGGTGTTTAAATTTTGATAATAAATTGCCTGAAACAAATAAAGGCAATGAATAAAGCAATACTTGTATGGATATTAATGACGGGAAGCTTTTTGTCGAATGCAGGGACTAAAAAGGCAGGTGCAAACGGGACTTGGGAAACAGCAGGCACGTGGATTGGCGGAGTTATACCTGTATGTGGCGATTCAATAGTAATTCCCGAATCAAAAACGGTTACGATAGCATCGACAATCGATTTTTCATCTTGTAGCAGCACAAAGATTATCGTACTTGGAAATCTTAATATTCAAAGTGGAAAAAAGTTAAAGCTGGCCTGCAACTCTAAGATATATATAAACAATAATGCAGCGGTTAACAGTGGAGGCGGGGGATCTGTAAACATCATTGAAGTTTGCGGAACTGGCCAAATGATTGCTTCACAAGCATCAATTAATGGCCCTGGATGTTTACCTCCTGATCCAAGTTGTTCATCATTGGCATTACCTGTAGAATTTTCAGGATTGTCAGCCAGCAATTCCGGACGAAAAATTATGCTGAAATGGGCAACATCTTCAGAAAAAGAGAATGATTATTTTACAGTAGAAAAAAGTTACGGGAACGAAATATTTTCTGAGATTGCAAGAGTAGCAGGAAGGGGCACAACAAATCAACTTTCTGAATATGCTTTCTTTGATGAGAATCCGGGTCAGGGTACATTATATTATAGGATCAGGCAAACAGACTATAATGGTCATTTTTCATTTTCTGAAAAAATTGCAATAAAAAGAAAAGCGGATATTACGATGAGTGTATATCCAAATCCTTCTGATGGAGATTTTTATGTGAATACAGGCGGCTTTTTTGAAGGAAAACCTGTTACGATTACGCTGGAAGACAATATAGGAAGAAAATTGATCGAGTTCACCACAGAATCACAGGATGATAACATACTAAGAATATCAGTAGGGTTTAAAAAACAGAAGGGGATGTACATCTTAAAGTTAAGAGGTGATAATTGTTTATATTCTGAAAAGGTTATACTTAATTAAACAGGTATTTAATAAAATTAAATGTACATGAATAAAATAACACTTGTTATTCTCTTGTTTTTTGGAACTAACGTTTCTAATGCTACAATTAAGACAGCAATAAAAACAGGGAAGTGGGAAACTAATTCAACATGGTCGACCAATTCAATACCTTCTTGTTCCGACACAGTTGTTATTCCAGTAGGAAAAACAGTAACAATTACTACAATATTCGATTTGAGCAATTGCGCAGGAGCTTCAAGAATTAATGTTTCTGGAAATTTGGCTTTTCAATCGGGAAAAAAACTAAAGTTGCCATGCGGGTCTAGAATCTTTATTTATACGGGAGGATTTATTACGCAAGGTGGCGGAGGTGGTTCTTCGAACCTGATCGATATTTGCAATGTCACACAATGGCTTACCACAGGAGGAACAATTCAAGGACCTGATTGCCTTCCTCACGACCCATTATGTACAGCTTTTGTTCTTCCGGTGGAGCTTCTCAGCTTCTCCGTTGTTAATTCAGGAAAGAAAGTTCTTATTAACTGGGCAACTGCTTCCGAGAAGGAAAACGACTACTTCACCATTGAAAAAAGTGCTGGAAATAATGAATTTTCTACCTTGGCGAAACTGCCGGGGAAGGGAACCACATCGCAATTGAGTGAGTATAGTTTTTATGATGAAAACCCGGGAACAGGTACTATGTTTTACCGGATCAAACAAACAGACTTTAACGGGAATTTCAGCTATTCATCTATAGTTGCAGTTAAAAGGAAGGCTGAAATAAGCATGCAGGTTTATCCCAATCCTTCATCAGGCGAATTTTATATTAATTCCGGAGGAGTGTTTGAAGGTAATTCAGTTGATATTACCATTGAAGACCAGACAGGCAGAATAATTCTTCATTTGAAAGATGCATCAATGGAAAATGATATTTTGAAAATTTCAACAGGTCTGAAAAATCAACGAGGAATATATATAATCAGGTTGAAGAGCTTGAATTTTACGTATTCGGATAGAATTGTGTTGAACTAAAAATTTATTCTTTTGCTAGTTCTTTGTACTTCATATCATAAACTTTGTAAAGTGCTTTTGATGATACCGCTTTCAGCGAACCCGAAAATGGGAGATGCTGATAGGACGAAGATGAATGTAAAATGTAAAATACAAAGTTTAAAGTGTAAAAGGCGAGTTAAGGAAATGATAGATTGGTAGCGAATTAAATAATTATTTGAGTCAATTTTCAGAGTCCCCGAAATTGGGAGTCTCTGAAAAGACGATAAAAGAAGAAAAATAACTTAGCGGCCCTTTGCCATTCCTTTGCGTTCTTCGCGGTTAAATACTATTTTCCAATAGAAGATAAGACTTGAAGCCAGTATGATTATTGTTTTAACGCAAAGTACGCTGAGTAAAAAAGCAGAGCACGCAAAGAAAACTTAAGCGACAAGGTTTTTAAACTGGATCTCAAAAAGCGTTTTATACAAACCATTGTGCTGCATTAGTTCATTATGCGTTCCGCTCTCCATGATTTTACCGTGATCTAGTACTATGATTCGGTCGGCATTCTGAACTGTTGCCAATCGATGTGCAATGATGATAGAGGTACGGTTCGCCGTTAATGTTTGGGTGGCAGTGGTGATCATCTCTTCCGTTTCACTATCAACAGAAGATGTTGCTTCATCTAAAACGAGTACTACAGGATTGTAAACATAAGCGCGGATGAAGGAGAGTAATTGCCTTTGTCCCATGGATAACATGCTTCCTCTTTCCTGCACATTAAAATCATAACCGTCAGGTAAGCGATTGATAAACTCATGGGCGCCTACTTTTTTTGCTGCATCAATGATCTTTTCGATAGAAATATCGTTGTTAGAAAGCCTGATATTATTGGCAATAGTATCAGAGAAGAGAAAAACATCCTGCAAAACAACGCCGATGATAGTCCGCAGTTTTTCAGTTGGGTAGTTCCTGATGTCGATGCCGTCAATAAATATATTTCCCTTACTGATTTCATAGAATCGATTTAACAGAGAAATGATGGTAGATTTTCCTGCACCGGTTGCACCAACGAAAGCAACTGTTTCATTTCGGTTAACCTTGAAGCTCACTCCTTTTAATATATATTCAGGTGCTGTATTTTTACCTTCATTAAAATCATAGGCAAACCATACATCTTTAAATTCAATTTCACCGTAAACTTCTTTTGGTGATTGATTGCCGCCCGGATCAGTGATTTGTTTTTCATCCATCACCTTAAAAATCCGCTCACTACTCACCATACCCATTTGCAGTGTGTTAAACTTATCAGCCAATTCGCGAATAGGGCGGAAGAGCATGTTGATGTACATGATAAAGGCCACCAAGCTTCCAAACGTGACTTCCCCTTTGATAACACCTCCGGCTCCCCACCAAACAATAAGGCCGATGGAAATGGCGGAAAGGATTTCAACAACAGGAAAGAATATACTGTAATACCAAACAGAGCGGATGTTAGCATCACGGTGTTCAATATTAATGGCATCAAATTTTTTCAACTCCTCAGTTTCGCGGTTAAATAATTGTATGATACGCATACCGGTGAGATGTTCCTGTACAAAAGAATTTAATCTCGCCACCTGCGTTCTTACATCACCAAAGACAGCTTTTATTTTATTTTTGAAAATGTTGGTGGCAATCATTAAAAGTGGAATGGTACTTAAGCTGATAAGCGCCAATCGCCAATCAACAGCGAACATTACAATGATAATAACAACCAGTTGCAATAGGTCGCCAATGATAACAATCAATCCTTCCGAGAAAATATCGGCTACTGTTTCCATATCTGAAACGCTTCTTGTTACAGTTGTTCCAATAGGAGTCTTGTCAAAGTATGATAGACGGAAGTTGATCATACGGCTAAATAATTGCACACGCATATCGCGAATTACTTTTTGCCCGATGAGATTGGTTAGTAAGGAATGAAAATACTGCAAGGCCGATTGTAGCATTAACAAAGCGATCAATAATAATGTAAAGTTTTTAAGACCTTGCACGTTCCCGGTTGGTACGTGATGATCCAATGTGTATTGAGTAAGTAATGGTCGCAATGGGGCAACCAAGGCAATTAAGATGGTTAATACTACAGCAATATAGAAAGTACGGCGATAGGGTTTTGTAAAGGAAAAAATCCTTTCCAATAAACTGCCGTCAAATGCTTTTCCGCTTACTTCGCTCACTTGATAAATTGTATATTACTGATTTGTTTGCTTGATGCATTTATATAGGGATATTGAACTTCAGTAAGAAACAATCCCTGTGGTGGAACAGATTCCCCCGCATCACTTCTGCTGCCATTCTGTAAAATTATTGTAAATTCCTGCAATGTTAATTTTTCCTGCCCTACCAGCATCATTGTCCCAACCATTGCACGTACCATACCTCTAAGAAACCGGTTTGAAGTAACAGTAAATTCAATGAGGTGATTGCTGTGCACTTTCCATTCTGCATACATTAAGTTGCAAAGGTTGGTGCTTTGTTGTCCGCCGGCTTTACTGAAGCAGGTAAAATCTTTATAATTCAGCATTAACGATGCAGCTTTGTTCATTTGTTCAATATTCAGATCTGATCGCCAATACCAGGCCGTTTCATTTAGAAAAGGGTCTTTTCTCGTACTAAGAAAATAGCGATAGGATCGGCTGATGGCATCAAAACGGGCATGTGCATTCTCAGCCACATTATATATATTGTAAATAGCAATATCAAATGGCAAAAGTGAATTCAGTTGATAGATAAGTTTTCCGGAATCACGAATTTCCGTTTCCACTTCGAAATGCATAAAGAATTCTGATGCATGAACGCCGGTATCAGTCCGCCCACAGCCGGTAGTTTCAATCGTTTGATTGAATACAACAGCCAACGCTTCATTTAATTTTTGCTGCACGGTAACGGCATTGTTTTGCACCTGCCATCCACAATAATTGGTGCCTTTGTATCCTAATTCTAGAAAATAACGAAACATAGGCGGCAAAAATAGTTTGTTTATTGCTTCCCATTGGCAGATTAGATCAGATGTAGGCTTTTTTTCTTACTTTAATGATGTTTGAATATCATTATTGTCCTACTAAATTAATTTTCTCATCTGAAACCTTTGCCACCTATTAATACTGGTTCTATGACCTCACCCCAACCCCTCTCCAAAGGAGAGGGGCTAAGAACCGCTACTAGAAAGCGCTTCGTTAATTCATTCAATTTTATCTTGGACAATAGTGTTTGAATATATGTCACTCA
This sequence comes from Bacteroidota bacterium, assembly GCA_031418215.1. Lineage (GTDB taxonomy): Bacteria > Bacteroidota > Bacteroidia > AKYH767-A > OLB10 > JANOXC01. Next base: position 268 of record JANOXC010000150.1, on the reverse strand, counting down.
ATTTCCTATTTTAGCCTCATGAGAAAAAAGATTGTGGCAGGGAATTGGAAAATGAATTGCCTGAAGGAAGAGGCTTTAGCACTTTCAGTTGAGATATTACAATTGTTAAAAGATGAAACAGTAAAGGCTGATGTTATTTTGCTTTCACCCCCTTTTCCTTATTTATCGATGGTGGTTGAGGATGTTGCCGTTGATGGCCGGTTTAAAGTTGCCGCACAAAACTGTTCACATAAATCATCGGGCGCATTCACAGGTGAAGTGGCCGCAG
>JANOXC010000149.1:0-4599 GCA_031418215.1 Bacteroidota bacterium | reverse complement strand
GCTTTGAGCATTACCGGATCTGATCAAGGCAGCTCCCGATATTATTATTTCTTTGATTGGCAGGTAGATGTTGCTCCTATTTCTTGTCCAAGTACTCGATTGCTTGTAACAGTAACTGTTACCGGCACTGTTGGAATCAATGAAGTAGCTGCACACGATATGAAAATCTATCCGAATCCTGCAAAAGATAAATTGTTTATCGAAATGGAAAATCCTTTGAAATCAATGATCACAATCAGTGACCAGGTTGGACGTATTTTGCAAACGGAAACAATTCAAGGTAAAAACAACACCATTGATATTTCAGGAATTGCTGCCGGTATTTACCACCTGAAGGTTCAAAGGGAAAACAGTGAATATATATACAAAGTTATTGTACAATAAAAAACACAGCAGATTTATTTGCCATAAAAAAAGCTCCCCGATGATCCGGGGGGCTTTTTTTGTGCTACAATTCCGGCTTAATAATTCAACGATCTTACTAGCAGTTATTGAATAAATACCCTAATCAAATCTGGTCACAAAAAATGGCAGTATAAGCCCATACAGCTTTCAAAAATGATCAACATAATGTCAGTAAGCACCTTATTAACAGTGGAAAGTGGAATAATTTCAGGGTATTCCTTGTAATTTGAGGCATAGTTTTAACGAACTTTGCATATCCTTTACTACAATGGCAAAACATATTATATTCTTTATCTTAAGTCTGGTCTATTTACTGATTCCCGCTAAAACATTTGCCCAATGCCCGGCAGGATATGACTCAGTTACAATCAAGGTGGAGACTGGCATCAATGGTTATGAAGCATATTGGCAACTCGTTACCGGCACCAGTGCCTGCGGAACCAACGTTGTTTTTACCGGTGGAAATGTTTCTCAAATCAATTGCAATGGCGCCAACTCCAATGTGGCTTCACCTGGTAATGGTTATGCCAATTACAGTATGTATATGGAAGGACCTTTTTGCCTGCAAACTGATTCGCTTTACAGCATTCAATACATCGACGACGCAGGTCAAAGTGACAATTATTTTACTGTCTTAATTAATGGTTTTCCGATTTATCGTTTTCATACTTTGACTAACTCAGAAACCTTTTCATTTACGATAACACCGCCATTTGATTACAATATGGGTTTGGAGAAAATCAACACCTTGAATTACTCATTTTATGGAAACGTTAATGTAACCGGTACCCTTTTCAACTATTCTGCAAATACTATTCAATCAATGGACCTAAGTTATTCCATTGATAATGGCAATACTGTTACGCAAAATATTACAGGTTTAACCATTGCACCTTTCACTAGTTATGATTTTGTTCATCCGATTGCATGGGTTGCCAACAATGGTGAATACACTTTAAAAGTATGGACCAGTAATTTGAATGGCAATGCTGATATGGATGTTACCAACGACACACTGATAAAACCAATTGTTGTGGGTGATTCGATTCCAAATATTATTGATCAATACCTTACTTCTACTGTTGTATTTATACAAATCGGTGATTCAACAGACCAGCTTTTCAATCCAAGCGACCTTGATTTTCAAACTATTTTAAGTCATAATGAATTGTGGGTGTTAAACATGAGCGATGATTTTAGTTATGGAAGTACAGTTACTTTTTACAATGCCGGCGAACCAAACCAATTATCATTATGGAGACAGGATGATAATTCCGATCATTTTATGAATCGTCCTTCGGCACTTGCCTTTAGCGACAATACCAATTTTGCAACAAGTGCTGCATTGCTTGATGCACATCACGGATCAGGACATTTTGCCGGACCTGCTTTGTGGTCAAGCGATTCTGCTATTTATGCGCAACATTTTCCCGGACTTTTAGGCAGTCACTTAGATATGCTGCATCAAAGCCCCTGGAGTATGGGTATTGCTTCAGCGCATGAAAATATTTTTTGGGTTTATGATGGATACAATCAGCGCATCACCTATTATGATTTTGTAAAAGATCACGGTCCCGGACATGATAATCATGAAGATGGCATAGTAAGAAGATATAATGACATTGTATTAAACAGAATTAATGACACCATTCCCAGTCATTTGGTTCTCGATCATAATACAGGATGGTTATATGTGGTTGACAATGGCAATGCACGGGTTGTTCGCATGGACATTCACACAGGGAGTGTAACAGGAACATTTACTCCCTACGCGGAACCATTGGCTGAAAACAGCATCGTTACCGGAACAACATGGTCAAATTATATTAGTACAGGATTGGTACAGCCTTCCGGAATTGATCTTATAGGCGACCGTTTAATTGTAAGTGATTTCAGCAATGGCGATATTATTATTTATGATAACACCGGAGCAAGTTCAGTTGAATTAGGCAGAATTCAAACAGGCTCACCGGGCGTTGCAGGTGTTAAAATCGGCCCTGATGGAAAAATATGGTATGTGAATATGTTGCAGAACAAAGTTTTCCGGATTGATTTTGTGACTGCGATGAATGAAGAAGTTGGTTCACATAACAATTTCCAAATTTATCCTAATCCTGCTAATGATTTGATTGAGATTTCTTTTGCGCCCGAATCAGGTGCAAATACACTCGAAAAAGAAATAAAAATATACAATACTTTCGGGCAAATTGTTTTTGAGAGAAATAAAATAACAAAAGACCTCAAAGTTGATACTCAATCCTTTTCTAATGGCTTATATATTATTTGTCTCGAGGAAAAAGGCAGAGTAAGCTCAAAACGTATAATTGTTACTCATAAATATTACTGAAAACCTATTTACAGGCTCAAGTAAAATCATTTTGTCGGTTATCCTTATTTTCGTTTATAAAGAATAAAATCTTTTAAGAAGCCTAACTTGTAATAAGTTGAATTATTAAAATTTATGCTATCTGCCGTACCTTCGTAAATGATAAATTCAATTTTAGATTTGTCTGTTTTATCATTCCAAATGGCATTTTTAGAAAGATTATTTACCATTACATGAGGCGCAACGATGGAAGGGGTTGAATAAATATCATAATATAATGGGTATTCCCACGTATCTCCACCTATAATCAATCCGATTTTTCCTTGATTATCTTCTAAAAACTTTTTCATTTGTTGATATTCATCCTCAATCTCAGGTTTATTTGTAAAGTATTTTGCAAATCTTTTATTAGCTACTCCATTTTTTATTGACAGCGTAAAATATGGTCTAGAAGGATTGAAAATTATTACAAGAAAAGCAAAAATAATGGCAAACAAGCCAAACCATTTTAGTAAACTATTTATTTCCTTTCCTTTTTTTGCTCCACTCCCAAAATAATAGCCTACTGGAAGAGCCCACAAAATAAATATGGGTGTTTGCAATCTGGTATGCCAGGGCTGCCATTTAATTACCAGACTAAAAATCACAAATTGAAATAAGGGAAAAAGAAAAAGGAATAACACTAATTTTTGATTAGGCGCCGGTTTAAGCCACACAATCATCATTAAAAACGCTACTAATAAAATTTGAAACAGATTGGAAGAATCATCCTCATGATGATACCATTTTCGGAGATTAAAAATGGTGCCAGGCCAATTATTGCATGGATTATCAATTTTTTCGCCCAACAACTTGTGCAGTTTATAGACAACCTTATTTGTTATCACTGACAACGGGTAAACACCTAAATGAAGGCCTGCATTCTTCACAACTGCCAAGCATGCATTCCCTGCATTTATATTTTCATTAAAATACTTTTCCTCTGACTTTCCCATTACATCATGGGTAAGTTTATAGTTTCTAAAATAAATTCCTGAATTTATTGTAAGGAATATCAAAGGAAAGATTGCAAATCGCCAGACGAACCTTATTTCCCCTTCTTTGATCAATTTAACAATATACATTGCTCCCCATAAAACCAAAATTGGCAATAAGAAAACATATGCAGTGCCCTTTGTATAACAGGCCAGGCCTGAATTTATCGAAAGAAAAACAAAATCTGCAATACGATTGTATTTATAAGATCTAATGCAAAACAGAGTGGTGGCAATAATATAAAATGAAACAACAATATCGTTTTGTGTTGAAGTGGCCTGCAAAAGAATTTCAGGTGTAGTAACGATAAATATTAAAGAGATATTTCTTGATCTCTTACTAAAGTCAAATTCACGGCATATTAACAAGGTAAGAGATAAAATCCCAAATAAAAAAATTAACTGAACTGCATTAGCGAGTAAATCGGATTTACTTAATATGCAAATCTGCGCAATCCATAATTCAGCCATAGGTGGCTGATAAATTTGACGGTAAATATGAGTCGGATAAGATTCAATATTACTATTTGCAATCCAGTGCGGAATTCTGCCCATATGATAGGTCATCGAATCCCAGTTATTAGGAGGATAAATCAAACCTTGAATAAACAATAAGACGAATAGCGCTAACAGCCCTCTGAAAAAAAGTTTATTGAATCTGACTATATTAATTAATTTCCAATAACTAAATATTAAATGATAATCATTCTTGAAGATATGAATCAATAAGACAATTGATATTAAACTCCAGAATACAAGAATACCATAAAAACTAAATGCATTAAAAAAACTTAATAATTCAGAAGAAAAAAAAATCAATATGCTAAAAAATAA
>JANOXC010000148.1:0-28990 GCA_031418215.1 Bacteroidota bacterium | reverse complement strand
TACTTACGCAATTTCGGCAATATTGTTACCTTTTATGCAGAGAATACAAAGTAAGAGGAAAAGTAGTTATAAAAATCAGGCTTGAAAAGGCACAAAAAAAGGGCTTGATCATTTTCAAGCCCCTTATTTTTAAAATCATTTTATTCAACAACAATAAATCGGCTGCTTGTTATCTCTCCATCAGAAACAATGCTAATAGCGTAAATACCAGCAATCATTGCTCCTGTATAAATCGAGAGCTTTTCTCCTGTTACAGTTTGATTAAAAATTACCCTTCCTGAAATATCGTTTATGAATAATGATGCAGTATTGACAGGTTTTTTCAAACGAATCAACAGGTCATTGCCTTTAACAACAGGGTTTGGTTGTACTATGAAACTTGAATTTGCTGAAGCATTACTAATACCTGTTAAACCCGATGCATCAATAACAAACAATCCATTCTGCATATCACTCACCAGTATATTCCCACTGGGCAACCATGGATAAGCGCCCCAGGCACCAGCATAGCCTGGAGAAGGATAGGTCCCGGCAGGATTTTGCCAATAGGTATCATAATACCCTACTCGAACAGGACTTGCAGGATTGCTGATATCATATACCTGCAAACCATCCATATAATAAGCAATGAAAGCAAGGTTGCCTTTAATAAAAGGATTGTGTGGAGTAGCATCAGGATGTGAGTTGAAATGTGCCGGCACGGATAAGTTTCCAAGATTGCTTACGTCAACAACTTTTACGTCGAGTCCCACAGGAACTTCATCTGTCATTACCAACGTATGTCCATCCTCCGACAATGCACTGCTGTGATTGTAGCCCTGATCAACATAAGTTGTCAGAGAATTAATGTAACTGAAATGATTGTTCGGTAATAGTTGGTATATATATAAACCATCGTATCCGCAAGATGCATATATCGTATCATGTCGCACATACATGTCATGGGCATAGGTAGGAGAAGCGTAATCTTGATTTAATGTACGAAGTAAAACGGGCGAAGCAGGGTTTGCAAGACTAAAGACGGCCATTCCAACTGTTCCAACAGAACCACCATGAAGACCTCCTCCGTAAAGTTTATCACCATCAACATATATTGTATGGCAGCGTTCAAAAAGCACATTGGAGTCATAAACCACATGAACGGAATCAGGAAGATAAGACATGTCAACTATCTGCAAACTATTAGGAGCTTGATCATCGCTAACCATGTAACAGTAATTCTGATAAGTTTTGATTTCTCTCCAGATGCAATTGCTGCGCCTGCCGTGGACAGAGTCACACATATATGGAGCAGCAGGATTGGTAACATTTATAAAGTATGTTCCACTGGAAGCACCAAGAATTGCATACTCATTTCCCTGGCCATCAACCCATCCCCACAGACCATTATACTTTATATTGTATGCAGTAGCCAGAGGCTCGTTAGGATTGAACCAATTGGAAAGCTGACTCATATTCAAAGAGTCATAAACCTGTGCCTTGGCAAATGAACTACTCAACAGGATCAATAGTGTAGTTATGATATTAATTCTTCTCATAATATTTTTTAGGTACTCAAAGTTAATAAAGCATTCTGTAGAATTATAGCAATTTTATTTTGACAATAATTTTTTTATTAACGAAGTCATGGTTTGCTCGGCAGCATTGGCCACTCTTAATACTTCTTCATGGGTAATAACCTCCGGTTCATCATGGCCGCCCATGTCGGTAATAATGGAAATTGCAAAAACAGGCAGTTTCATGTGATGCGCTACAATTACCTCAGGAACTGTTGACATTCCAACGCAATCGGCACCAATGAATTTGATATATTTATATTCAGCCCTTGTTTCATAAACGGGACCGGTAACGGCTGCATAAACTCCAACATGGCAGCGGATTTTCATCCCTGCGGCAATGGCAGCTGCCCTTCTGATCATATCCTTGTCATATGGCTGACTCATATCTGGGAATCTCGGACCAAGTTCATCAATATTTTTTCCAATCAACGGGTTTGATCCCATTAGATTGATATGGTCGTCAATGATCATTAGATCGCCCACTTTAAAACCGGGATTTACTCCTCCACTTGCATTGGAAAGCAGTAATTTCTCAATGCCCATTTGCTTCATCACCCGAACCGGAAAAGTCAATTCCTGCATGGAATACCCTTCATAAAAGTGAAACCGTCCCTGCATCACCGCAACTTTGGTATCACCAATTTTTCCAAACAACAATTTACTTCCATGTCCGGCAACAGTTGAAACCGGGAAATTGGGAATATCAGCATAAGATAATTCATGCTTCACTTCCACTTCTTTAACCAATCCACCTAGCCCTGAGCCTAAGATAATACCCACTTGAGGCGTAAAATTGGTTTGCTGCAAAAGCCAATCAGCTGTTTGCTTTATTTTTTCTAACATGGTTTAATATATATTGATCGAATGAATATTCATCATTTTTAATAAAATCTACTTCAATAGGTAAGTAGAAAAATGGAAGATGCAAAATAGGTTCATCTTCCAGACGCATAAAATCTTTTTCAGTGGTAATGATGATCTTGCTATCTGCTGCAATATTATCAAATTTCTGACTGATTGCTTTTAGATCTGAAATGGTGAACTGGTGATGGTCAGGAAATATCATTTTCTTAACTGCCCTGAATTTTTGTTGAAGATGCGTTACTAATAGCGATGGATCGGCAATTCCGCAGACTAATAATATGCATAGATCTTTATATAAAGAAAGATCGGGAACCTTTTTATGTTTAAATCCAACAATTTCGCCATATCGTATAAATGAAAAGAACACAGGTTGTTGCGGCAAAGGAGACAACTTCTCTATAAAAGCTGCTTGTTGCTCCTTAGAAAGGGTGGCTGCGCATTTGGTTACCACAATGGCATCTGCTCGCTTTTTTTCTGATTTTGGCTCTCGTAAATTTCCCATGGGAAGCAAATGATCATTGAACAGTGGTTTTGCATACTCCGTAAGTAATAAATTGACAGAAGGCTTCACATAACGGTGCTGAAATGCATCATCAAGCAAAACGACTTCCGGGTGATATTCAAAAATTAAACGGTCGATACCATTCACCCGTTTTTCGCAAACAGTTACCGTAACATCAGGGAACTTCCTTTTGTATTGCAAAGGCTCGTCTCCAATTATGTCAGGCTTGGAGTCAACACGAACAGATCTGAATCCTTTGGATGAACGCCCATAACCCCTGCTTAGCACTGCTATTTTAAATTCATCCTTTAACAATCTGATCAGGTATTCAACATGGGGTGTTTTCCCTGTTCCGCCTGTCGTTAGGTTTCCGATACTGATAACAGGTATATCAAACTCCTCTTGTTTTAGCAAACCGGTGTTGAACAAATAGTTTCGTATCCGTATCCCAAAACCATACAATTGGGCAAAAGGCCATAATATTATCCGCCAACTCATCTCAGCAAAAGTATTTTAATAACCAATGCGGTAACTTTTCCAATACTTTTGTCTGCTATGAAACTACAAGAGATCATTCAAATTCTGGAACAAAAAGCTCCTCTCTCACTGCAGGAGAGCTATGACAATTCAGGACTGATTACGGGTAATAAGGAGATGGAAATAACCGGAGCCCTCGTTTGCCTTGACAGTATTGAATCCATAATTGAGGAAGCAATCAGGCTAAAATTTAACCTGGTTATTGCCCATCATCCAATTGTATTTTCAGGCCTGAAAAAAATTAATGGGAAGAATTATGTTGAACGCACCATCATCAAGGCCATCAAACATGATATTGCTATTTATGCTATTCATACCAATCTTGATAATGTTTACGCCGGTGTTAATCAAAAGATCTGCGAAAAGCTGGGTCTTGTAAATACACGCATTTTATCAAGCAAGGGCGAACTCAAAAAGCTAGTCACCTTTGCTCCATCCAGTGATGCAGCAGCATTGCGAAATGCCATGTTTAATGCCGGTGCGGGCAGGATTGGTAATTACGATGAATGCAGTTTTAGCGTGAAAGGAGAAGGATCATTCAGGGCAAAGCCGGGCGCAAAACCGTTTCTTGGGACGGTTGGGGAAAGGCATATTGAAGGTGAAGAGCGCCTTGAATTTATTATTGAAGCACATCTGGAACAAGAAATTGTAGCCGCTTTAAAACAACATCATCCTTATGAAGAAGTGGCCTATGATGTATATCCGTTAAGCAACCAATACCAGCTTACCGGTTCTGGAATGATTGGCGAATTAAAGGAATCTATGTCACTTAAGGACTTTCTTTTTACCTTGAAGTCAAGCATGCTAACTAATTGTATAAGATACACTAACAATGTTTCATCTAAAGTTAGTAAGGTTGCGGTTTGTGGTTGGGCCGGTAGCTTCTTATTACCGGCTGCTTTGGCGGAAAATGCTGATATATTCATTACATCAGACTTTAAGTATCACCAGTTTTTTGACGCCGATAACAGGATCGTTATTGCTGATATCGGACATTATGAAAGTGAACAATTCACAGGTGAGATAATACATGATTTACTAAAGGAGAAATTTCCTACATTTGCCGTCCGATTATCGGAAATCAATACGAATCCAGTTAATTATTATTTATAAGCGCAAATGGCAGTCAAAGAAAAGAAAGTTGCAGAAAAAAAAGTTGCAGAAAAACCTGTTAAAAAGGTAAAAGCAAAGAAAGAAGAGGAAATGCTACCTGTGATTAAGGAAGCTCCTAAGAAAATCAACCCTTTGGCACGTCCGATTGTACGTGGGGAAAATGCCATTGAAGATAAGTTACGCGCACTGTTTCAATTACAGTTGATTGACAGTGAAGTGGACCAAATCCGCAATGTTAGAGGAGAACTTCCACTGGAAGTGAGCGATCTTGAAGATGAGATTGCCGGTTTAGAGACCCGTGTTGGGAACTATACCGAAGAAACAAGTGCACTTGAGGAGCAGGCAAAAATGCGTAAGCAAGCGATTAAGGATGCCAATGCACAAATAAAGAAATACCAGACCCAGCAGATGGGTGTGAAAAATAATCGCGAATATGATTCGTTGAATAAAGAAATTGAATTCCAACAATTGGAAATACAACTTTCTGAAAAACGTATTAAAGAGCATACAGGAGATCTTGCAGCTAAAAAGCAAATTGTAGAAGCCTCTGAGACCCTCCTTGAAGATCGTAAAGCTGATTTAAAGACCAAGCAAGGCGAATTGGAGTCTATCATCGCTGAGACAGAAAAAGAAGAAGAATTGTTGTTGAAGGAATCTAAGAAAGCGGAAACGATTATTGATGAGCGCTTGTTAACTGCTTACAAACGCATCCGTAACAATGTACGCAATGGCCTGGCTGTTGTTTCTATTGCCCGTGATGCATGCGGAGGTTGCTTTAATAAAATCCCACCACAACGTCAGTTAGATATCCGCCAACGCAAAAAAGTTATTGTTTGCGAGCATTGTGGAAGGATATTGGTTGATCCTGCTATTCTGGATTAATACCTTTTTATTACAAGATATTTGAAAGCCGGCTTTTGCCGGCTTTTTTTTATGCGATTCCCATTCACCTTCTATATTTAGGATTGGCTAGACAACTTTAATCGCCATTCATTTATGCTCAATTTTCGTTCTATCCTTTCTTCAACCCCGGAAATTTCATTTTCAAACGCTCCAGTGCTTCTACTACTTTGGTGGAAATAAGCAATTCCTTATACCAGTTCTGATCAGAAGGCACAATGTTCCATTCAGCATGCTTTGAGCATTTCTCAAACACATCGTCATAAGCTTTTCGGTAATCATTCCAATAGGATCGTTCTTTAATATCATTTTCATTGTACTTCCACATTTTAGTTTTGTCACTCATCCGTTCATTCAATCTAGTCAATTGCTCCTCTTTGGACACATGAAGATAAAATTTCAGCACAGTAGTACCAGTATCTTTCAGCAGCTTCTCGAAATTATTAATTTGCTCAAAGCGATTGATTATCGTTTTTTCGTCAACCCAGTGATGCACACGTTGAATGAGTACATCCTCATAATGAGATCTGTTAAAAACATTTATCATTCCCTTTTCCGGGACATTCTGATGAACCCTCCAGAGAAAGTCATGCTTTGCTTCCAAAGCAGTGGGTGCTTTAAATGAAACAACGCGACATCCCATGGGGTTCACTGCGTCAAATACATTCTTGATTGCTCCGTCCTTTCCTGAAGCATCCAATCCCTGCAAAACCACTAAAAGCGCATGCTGACTTTCAGCATACAAGAGATTCTGCAACTCTTCTAGCCGCATTTTCAATTTTACAAGTTCTTTTTTTGATTGTTCTTTATTAAATTTCTTCGGAGCTGTGGTGTCAATGCTGGTTAGTGATTTTTTTGGCATGGTGTTTTTGAAATTATATTTTCTAAAATTGCAATTACTAATGAATGACTAAATACATTCTTCCTTTTGTCATGCAGAACGCAGTGAAGCATCTTTAGATTACTACTTACAGGATATTTGATGATGCAACAGTAAATAATATTCTCACATCGAGATCGAGAGATTCTTCGCTTACGCTCTGAATGACAATAGGGGTTGACAAAAAGAGATGATTTTAAAATTAATTAAAAGTAACACATTCCAACTGACTTAAATATTTTTCCTCCACCGTTGCTCCCAATCCGGGAACTTCAGGCACCTTCACAACGCCCCCTTTCTCATATACTATTCCTCCCACCACATGATCCTCCACAAACATCAAAGGCGTATCGAAATCGCAATGTAAAATATTGTTACTGCTTAATGCCAAATGTGCCGCTGCTGTAAATCCTAATCTTGATTCGAGAAATCCTCCTACCTGCATTTTTATTCCTGCAGCTTCTGCTTGTTTTATTATTTTAAGTGCTTTGAAAAAACCTGATGATTTACCCAACTTCACATTGAAGAGATCGCATGCCTGCAGGTCAATTAATCTTTTGGCATCATGGTGATCGCAACATGATTCATCAGCCATGATTGGTATCGGGCTGCTTTTTTTAACTGTAGGAAGCTCCATATAATTCCATCTTGGAATAGGTTCTTCACAGTGTTGAATATTAAAAGGCGACAATTCATTTAAAACTTTAATTGCTGCTTCGGTATCCCATCCCTGGTTGGCATCAATCCTGATCGGGATATCATTCCCAACTGATACTCTTATTTGCCTGATCCTTTCCACATCATCGCCCGGTTTTCCTCCCAATTTCACTTTAATTATTGTAAATCCATTCTTTACAATTTTTACTGCATCAGCTGCCATTTTTGAAGCATTTCCTATGCTAACTGTGTAATCGGTTATCAGTTGTTTGTTCTTGTTACCGCCAAGAAATTGATATAAAGGTAAACCGGCATGTTGTGAGGAAATATCAAATAAGGCAATGTCAAAAGCACTTTTTATACTGGTATTGGCATAGATACAGGCATCCATTGTTTGCATACATTCCCCAATGTTTAATGGATCTTTGTGCAATAACACTTTGGCCAAATACTGACCAACAATAAAACAGGTATCAATGCTTTCCCCATTAATAGTCATGAATGGACTGCATTCGCCAAAACCTGATAATCCATTATTTGTTCGGATTACAACAATGATATTATCAGCAGCCTGCAATACGCCAAGCGAAGTAATAAATGGCGCCTCCAGTTCAATACCAGATTTGTAAATTTCAATTTGTTTAATAAAAATTGCAGGTTGCTGCATCTACAAACAATTAAAAAGGTTAATGAACTTGACACACTCCTTGTAAAAATAAAGGAAGCGGCCATTAAATGACCGCTTCCTTCAGTTAATTTAATAACAGTAATAAATCAATAAATCATTACCTTCCTGTTTGATTCCATTTCTGAATTGGTAACATTAACTATATAAACGCCTTTGCCAAATTCTGAAATATTAATTTTCTTTAAATATTCACCTGTGAAGGCATTTAAGTCTTCTTTATATACGGTTTCTCCTATTGCATTTGTAATAACTACCCGGTAATTATCCATTTTAATGGTATTAAAACTTACTGAGAAGATACCATTGTTCGGATTAGGATAAATACCAAGAAAGTTGTCGGATTTTATATCATTGATGCCAATGATTGCGCAGGTATCTATTCCACTAACAGCAGATCTGGCAGTATTGCAGGTAATAGCTGTATAAGTCCAATTGTAAAAGAAATAATAGTAACCGGGTATACTTGCATTGCTGTTCGTTACATTAACATCAGTACTTACATAAGGATAAATAGCTCCGGCTGAATTGCGGTATAGATCTACAAGGCCCCTGCACTTAATAAAGTAATTTGTGCCCGGGTAAATTTTGAAATCCAGATTCACTGTATAAGGTATCGTTGGACTTGCAGGGATAAAAATGGTGGTATCTACAAATAAATTTCCTTGATTATCGATTATTTCAATCGTACGGTTACCCGCCGAATTTGCGTAAACATCAACTGTGTTAAGAATGACAGGATTCAACACATCAAAATACAATCCCCTTATATCACTTGCCGTAAAAAATGCACCGGCTCCAACACTATTGCCGGTTTCCCCTGTATAATCTTGTGCTCCTGCCGGAAAATCTTCGTCAACATAAAAGGTAGTTGTACTAGTTAAGTTTGGCGAATAATTATTGCCGGTAGCAACAACATTTCCACCTCCAGGCGCATCCCACCAGCGTATTGTTCCCGTACCGGAACCCGTTGCAGATAAATTAACTACGTTGGGTCCGCAAAACTGAGCTCCCACAGTGGCAGGTGCATTAAATGGGCTTGACGCAATGCTAACAAAACTGTTGGTAGTGATGGTGTCGGACCCAATGGCATTAGTCGAAGCAAGGGTAACAGGAAACGATCCTACAGTATTATAATATACTAATGGGTTTTGTAAAGTTGATGTTGCCGGTGATCCACCGGGAAATGACCAGCTCCAGGAAGTTGGCTGACCGGCACTATAATCACTAAATTGAACTGCATTGCCGGGACAAGCAATTCTAGCACTTGATCCAAATGCTGCTTCAGGAGCATAGTTTCCCGCTATATATAAATCGGATTCCCACATACCTCTTCCGTAAGTAGAAGCACGTATTTTACCGGTTGGGTAAAAAATTGATAATTGAGTTACAACAACATTAGGCATACCGCTGAAAAAGGGTTGCCATACACTTAAAGAAGCATCTTTGTAAAAGATACCCAAATCAGTTCCTATATATAATCCATCGTTTGAATTATTAAGATAAGTAGCACAGTTTACTGGAATATTGGGAATTGAAGCGGATAAATTAGTCCAGGAAACACCCTGATCATTTGTTTGAAATACTTTATTGGTATTGTTAAAGCCCGAATAAGTAATCCATGCTTTGTATTCATCAGTGTTACTGCAAGAAATACTTGTTATCGTGCCAGACGGAATACTTGAAATTTGCGTCCAGCTTGTTCCACCATTATTTGTCATATATAAACCGCTAGCTTTTGCAGCCCAGATAACCTGGTTGTTGGCAGGTGAAACAGCGATTGTATTTAAGGTGCCAGTATTGGTGAACGAACTTATTTTTGTCCATGAGATTCCGCCATTCAAACTCTTCCAGACATTTATCATTCCAACATAGATTGTACCGGCATCAACAGGATCCTGCAACCACGGCGTCACCCATGCACCCGCTTCTGTTATACCGTTATCTGCAGCAGAAAAGGAGGCCCCGCCGTTGGTGGATCTATTGAGGTTGCCATTGAACTGCTCCCCCCACATGTTCATATCATCGTTCCAATCGATAAAACATAACATGCCATCACCACCCAATATGCCTGACCAATTGGTTCCATTATAGCGGTTTGTCCCATTATCCTGCCATCCTTGTATCAACAGGTTGGGGTCTGTAGATGATTGTCCGAATCCATACATCTGAGAAATCTGAAGTTGGTGATTCAAATTGCTCCATGAACCGCCACTATTAGTTGTCCTATAAATCCCTCCATCACTAGCAGTGTAATAAGAAGTCGGGCTAACAAATACGATATCATGATAATCAACGTGAGTACCACTTCCATTTTGTGCCCATGTTAAACCACCATCAATAGAACGTTGGAAATCAGTTTGTCCACCAAGAATTACTTCATCCTTATTGGTAGGTGAAATGGCAATTGCCAGATCATACCATTGTTGTGCACCTAATGCAGGTGTGCTTGGTTTGGTAAAACTTGTTCCGCTATTAATTGATTTATAAAATCCCTGCGTTCCGTAATTGGGTTGTGGCAAACCTGCTATCATATATACATAATTTGGATCAGCAGGTGAAACAGCAATTGCAAGACGACTTACGCCTGCTGCTGCAGGAAGGCCAGCTGTTATCTTAGTCCAGGACTGACCATTGTCCGTTGACTTGTAAAATTCCGTTCCACAGGCATAAACAGTATTCGGATCTGTAGGTTTTAATTCCATGTCTTTGAACGAACCAGTTTGCACTTGCGTAAAAGAAACACCGGCGTCAGCACTTCGGTAAATTCCACCAGATGTAGCTACAAGAATTACATTGGTATTTAAGGGGTCAATTAATATCCTGCTCATTTGACGGAAGTTGGCTACATTAAATGTTAAACCAGTTGGGTTCCAGGTAGAACCTCCATCAATTGTTTTTAGCACTCCTACGGTATATGTATCACCCCCATCTCCATCGCCTGTAGCCAGGTACATGACATTTGAATTGGTAGGATCAATGGCAATATCTGTGCAGCCAATAACATGGGGTAAATTATCCGTATTTGTTGACCATGATGCACCGGCATTTGTTGATGTCCATAAGCCACCACCGGGAGAACCTACAAAAAGGTTGTTGGCATTATTAGGATCAATACGAATAAAATTTAATCGTCCTGCTCCTGCAAGTCCTGCTGTAGTTGTAGAAGGGCCTATTAATGTCCAGTTTCCTGCGGAAAAGGTTTTATATTGTTGATGGTATTTCACCGATTCACGCCAAACGTTTGCAGGATCAAACCGATCTCCATTCTCAGCTACTCGCGGTGCCATAAACCACTCCCAGCGTTTAAACTGGTTATAGCCGGGCATTTCATCATCGTTCTCAATTTCTGCTATTCTACCTTTTCTTACAGCTTTCCTCCGTTCACGCTCCAGCTTTCTTTCTTTCTGAAGATATAGGTCATTAAAGTCTTTTTGGACCTCAAAAAAATTAACACTTGGATCCTGCATTTTACTGACCCAATCCTGGGCATTGGTGGAACCAGAAATTAATAAAGCCGCAACAAATACGCAAAAACGTAGTAATACTTTCTTCATGGGATGAGTTTTATTGATAAGAAATTAGGGGAAATAAATGAACTGTCAAGTCAAAAGTAGGAAACGGATAATTGCTAAACAATAAAATTTTAACCTCGACGGCGAATTTTCCCGATTTCCACCTCATTTATCGTTTTACAGTACAATTCCACCTGTTATTAACAGATCAATACCCGACATTCAAACCGTATATCTTCAGTATTTATCAAGGCCTTTTAATCGCTCCAGCAATGGGGGATGTGAATAATAGAAGAAGACATACCAGGGGTGCGGCGTAAGGTTGCTGAGGTTGTCGGCTGATAATTTTTTTAAGGCTGATTTTAATGATTGACTATTAAAAGTAGTTGCGGCATAAGCGTCAGCTTCAAATTCATGTTTACGAGAAAGTACATTCATCAGGATACCGATTAGGGTGGACAATGGACTGTAGAGAATCGTAAAAGCCAACAACCCCAATGTAAAAGAAGCTTCCTTCCCGCCTAATGCAATTGATAAAGCAGGTTGGTTGATAAACCAAGACAAAAGGAATAACATCAAACCAGTTTGAAGGACGGAAAGGATGATGCTTGTTCTGGTATGTTTCTTTTTATAATGCCCTATTTCATGCGCCAAAACTGCTACCAGTTCTTCATTGGAATGCTTTTCGATGAGCGTATCGAACAGTACAATTTTCTTGCTTGCTCCCAGCCCGCTAAAAAAAGCATTGGCTTTTGCAGACCGCTTCGATCCGTCCATGATAAATAAATTATCAAGTCTGAAATTTACCTTCTTGCAGTATGCTTCAATGCTGCTGCGCAACTCCCCTGCTTCAAGCGGCTTTAATTTATTGAACAATGGCAAAATGATAGATGCATAAAACATTGACAGAAAAATGCTGACAATACTGATAGTAATCCAGGCGTACCACCAGAAGTTGGCACCGGCAAGCTGATAAAACAAAACAAAAATAGCCAGTAAACTTCCGCCCAATAAACCGGCCAATAAGTACCCTTTTATTTTATCTACAAAATATAATTTCAAAGTAGTTCTGTTAAAACCAAACCGCTCTTCAATCACAAATGTTTTATACAATGAAAATGGCATATTTAGCATGTCGGAAGCGATGGCCATCACACCAAAAAACAATAAGGTGCTCCATACCAAATCTGCAGAAATTGTTTTTGTCCATTCATCAAGCCAAGCGAAAAAACCGGTGATGATTAAAGTAACTGTCAAAATAAAACCGAATGCAGAAGTAATATTTTCAAAATTACTATTTGCCATTTCATAGGCTATCGATTTTTTATAAACATCATCAGCATATATATCCTTCATTTCATGAGGGACAGTAGTTTGCTGATTTTTCCTGTTCAGGTAATGGAGAACTCTTTCCAGCACAAATCCAGCTGTGATGACTATTAATAGTATTGTTAACACAAGTTTGATTTTAAAATGATAATAGTATAGTGAGTGAATCGGGTTCCGGGCAGGCTCCCGATAGCAATCAGGTTTAGAGTTAGTATGACAAATAAAAAATTAAAAGTTTGCAAAAAATTCCTTTTACCATGATGCAAAGTAATTAGTTAAAATTGGAGAGTTATGCTGCCTGATCGGTTGCCCGGTAATAGTAGACGTGGCTACGCGGGATATGAAAGTAAACCTTCTATTGAAAGATCCTCATCAATACTTGGCCAATGGATACCATAGCCAGACGGAGAAACTCTAAAATTATTTCTGTCTGAATCTGAAGCTTTAAATAATCTTTGAGAGACATCAGAAATTTTCCATTGATATTTTCCCTTGTCTGTTGAAATTAAAATGATTTCATCATTAAAGGAAACAGAAATTATTTTATCACCAGTGTTAACGCTCATAGTTTTATTTATTGAAATATAAATTCCATTGAATGGTTATATAATCAAAATGATCATAAATAATTTTTCTAATTTCTCTTTTAGCCGCATTGGTTAATTGATAAGAATAAGCTTCAGAAATTTCATAAGTATCTGGATGTAACCAAAACTTACATTCCATGTTACCTTTTTCTGCATGGATATGTATTGGTTCCATTCCTTCATTTGAATAGAAGAATAGTCTCCATCCGAATATTACTAAAATTGTAGGCATAAATTCAATTACAAAGGTATTAATTATAAGAACAATTGTCAAGCCATGTCTATTAACTAATTAATACGCGCCACTTCTTTTTCGCAGGAACCACTCAAAGCTTATAAAAAGCATGATTAAAACAAAAACCCAGGGTGAATCAATCAACTCTTTCAGTTTTTTATGCTGATAAGAAACAGAAGTAATGTCTTCCCTTTGATTTAATGCATTTAATAATTGATCTTCCTGTCCGGGATAAATCATCATTCCCCCATTCCTGGCAGCTGTTGCAAAGAGCAGTTGGTGATCGGCAATGGTATTTGTTGTTTCCAATTGCAAAGCATTTACACTAAACTCGCCGGAATGCGCATATATCTTATCACCCAGTTTTGTTTCAGCTTTATAACGATAATTACCTACAGGCAATAATCCTGCATTCAATGTATAAGCATTTTCTGTTCTGCTTAAAGTGAAAGTATATTGCTTATTGCCCAGAGCCTTGATCGTCATTCTTACTTCAGGCTGGTTGACAATGGCTCCACTTTCATTGGTTAGTTCGCCATCAAAGACAACAGGTTCATTTTCTTTAAAATCTGATTTGTGATGAATTTGAAACGGTGAACGGTTTTGCTCGGCTGCTAAATATTGAACGGTGCGTGAAATGAGGTCATTAAAAATATTTGCATTTCCATTTCGCTCATAATCAGAGAGACGCCACTTCCAGATACCTTCTCCGCAAAGCGTAGCTAATTTTTGGTTGTTATCCTGTCGAAAGAAAAACAACGGCTGACCTGAAAGTACGCTTCCAATCCGTTGTGTGAAAAGATTGTATCCATTCGTTTTCATTTTATAAACACCAAATGGCGTTGATAACGGAGGCCATGAAGAAACCGCATTTTTAAAATCGTCATTAACGGTGAACAATGAGAAATCACTTTGCACTATTGCCTGTACTTCATTCAAACTATTATTACTATTGGTAATTAGCAAGCCTGCATTGGCTGCATTTAAGCTATTAATATTGGTGGAAGCGCCCAGTATGTACCAAAGTGATTGACCTGTTTGCTGCCAGTTTTTTTCCCATTCAACTACATTAAATTGTGTTGATGGAAGCTGATGTAAAATCACCAGATTATACCCTGCCGAAGCACCGTTATAATCTTTTGCATATTGAACAGTTACTTCATAATTCGGGCTGTTTTCTATGGATGATTTAATAGCGGCGATGTCGGGATGAGGCGCATTGGCAAGGATCAATATTTTTTGCTTGCTCTCAACTATTTCAATAAAAATATCCTGTGCATTATTTTTTAACGTCACTTCACCGGTGATGGGAGATAATGAAACATGATAGTGCTTTATTCCACGTGATTTGGCCTCCAGAAAAACTGGAACAGTTGTATGAAAACGATTACCTGATACATTGATTGTTCTCGACAGAATAGCTGTTGAGTCCTCCATGATAGTCATGTTAACAAGCGAACCGGATGACTGCCTGGCATCCACAACCACTTCGAGCGGAAATGAATTTCCAAGAAATGCCATTTTGTTATGGTTGATACGTGATAGAATCAAATCCTTGTATTCACTGGTATCGCCTAATGCAATAGTATAAACCGGCGCTTTAATTCTTGACGGCCCGTAAACCGGACTGTTTCCTGAATTATAAAGCCCATCGCTGGCAATGATGATGGCCCCCACATTCCGATTGACAAATTGGATATTTATTTCATCATAAAAGGTAGAAAAATCCGTTTGTTTATCACTAAAATCAAGCTGCAAGCCATCTTTAACCTTGTCTCCGAAAGTATAGGTTCTCAAATCAAATTTACCTTCCAACTTACTGCGCAGCTTTTCAAGGGAAGCATTGATAGCATTCCTTCTTTGAACAGAATCTTTGGCCGAAATGATGGATTGTGAGTTGTCAGCAGCAAGAATGATAATCGGTTTTTCAATTTCCCTGGTAATATTCCTTACCATTGGACCCAGCAGTAAAAAGCTTAAAATACTAACCGACAGAAAGCGAAAGGCGAATAACAATTTTCTTAAAAAAGCGGAAATTTCTCCTAACAAATGCTCGCGCCAATAAAGCAGCGCCGCATAAATTCCACCGCACAGGATGCAAAAAATGATAAACCAGGAAGGGTATTCGGTAATGATAGAGATATTCAAAGGGGGTAAAGTTTTGTTAAAAAATCAGCGGGCAAAGATAATGAAGCAATACACTACTTTTGGCGACATGCATCTGGTCGTTCAAAATATTGAGAAGTCATACGGGGAGCTTAAGGTATTGAAAGGCATTAACATGGAAGTTAAGCAAGGTGAGATAACTTCTATTGTAGGGGCTTCCGGTGCAGGCAAAAGCACTTTACTTCATATCCTTGGCACACTTGATAAAGCCGACAAAGGAAGCGTCATAATTAATGGAACCGATGTGTGTAAACTGGAAGGTAAAAAACTCGCTGCCTTCCGTAACCGTCATATTGGTTTTGTGTTTCAGTTTCATCAATTACTCCCTGAGTTTACTGCTGCTGAAAACGTAGCCATACCGGCGCTTATTGCAGGTAAAGGCCGTAAAGAAGCAGATGTAGAGGCCAAGAAACTTTTAACGTTGCTGGGATTAAGCGACCGGTTTGAACATAAACCTTCCGCACTTTCAGGTGGTGAACAGCAGCGGGTAGCTGTTGCCAGAGCGATGATTAATAAACCTGATTTGATTTTGGCTGATGAACCTTCCGGCAACCTTGACTCCAAAAATGCCCGTGATTTACACCAGCTTTTTTTTCAATTAAGAAAGGAGTTGAATCAGACCTTCATCATCATCACCCACAATGAAGAATTAGCTGATATGGCTGATAGAAAATTGGTGATGAAAGATGGGGTGATGGTTGATGGTTAATGTACAGTAGGCAGTAGGTAGTAGGCAGTAGGCAGTAGGCATTGTAAAAATAAAATTGACACCTATAAACTGGCAACATTTTTAAAAAAAATTACTCCCATTTTGCAGCTTGCAAACTATCAACTTTTATTCCTGCCAACTGCAACTTAAAACAGCCAACTTTTTTTCCTGCCAACTGCCGCTTGTTAACTGCCAACTTTTCTAACTGCCAACTAAAAAAAAGTGGGACCTGGGGGGCTCGAACCCTCGACCTCTACCTTGTCGAGGTAGCGCTCTAAACCAACTGAGCTAAGATCCCATATAGGTAATAAGGGTTGCAAATATATTCCAATATCGAGTTAAACTAAAAGGGAGAAAAGATTTCTCCTTTCCCCCTTAATTATTTTATTGCTTAATTAATTCGCTCCCTCTGTAACAACCAGTTTTTCTGTGCGCGTCCAGTTTCCTTCCATTACAAAACGACATAAATAATTTCCGTTAGGAAGGTTGATGTCAATCAACTGTGTGGCATCACTTTGTAATAAGTTAGTAGACTGCAACTTACCTAACATATTGAATATATATAAAGTGCCTATCTTCCCTAATGTATTCATTACTTGCAGTTGTCCATTGGTTGATGGGTTAGCCAGAATTTTAACAAGATTGTTAGCAGATAATTCTGATACACCGGAAGCTGTAACAACAATTTGTCCTTTCATTCCGGAACTATTGTGATTATTGCAAACAAAATAAATAGTCCCTACAGTTGTCAAAGTAATATTAAAAGTTGTGCTGTGAAAGCCAAACCCACCGGATAATGGCGCATTGCCATTTGCATTCCACGTACTCTGGCTAACTTCAACTGCAGGATGGGTTCCACTTGCAGTAATGGTAACCGTATCGCCAACTGAGGCATTGGTTGTCATAGGTGAATAGGTTAAATTGCCTGTTGGAACAATGGTAAAGTGAGCAGCATCAATTCTACCGTAAATTAAAATTAAAGCAAAGATTAAGGTGTAGTTTTTTCTCATAAGCAAGTATTGTGTTGAGGATTTAGTTAAAAATTTCTTCAAAGATAAATACAATTACCATTATGAAAATGGTATTTCATCACTAAAAAGTAAAAATAAACTAAGCTAAAATCAGGCAATATTATTAGATTTTAAAATTTGCAGGGTCAAAATTAATCAGGTAAAGCTTCTCAGTGGCTCTTGTAAATGCCGTATAAAGCCATCTTAAATGCGAAACGCCTTTCATCTCTTCCGTCATATAACCCTGGTCAACAAAAACTGTCTTCCATTGCCCGCCCTGAGCTTTATGACAAGTCACTGAATAGGCGAATTTTACCTGTAATGCATTGTAATAAACATTCTCTTTTATCAATTTCCTTCGTTCGACAGGCTTATAATCAGCGTATTCCAACTGCAATGCATCGTACAATTTTTTACTCTCCGACCAGGTGATGGATGGTGCTTCTGAATATAAAGTATCAAGCAAAACGGTGGCTTCAAAAGAGGGTTCATCAGGATAATCAATCAATCGTAGTTGAACTGTTGCGAACCGCAGTCCATATTTTTCTTCCGCCTCTTTAACCCTTTGCACTTCGGCAGTGTCGCCATTGGCAATAAAACCGGCTTTTGAGTCTTTGTCGAGCCAGAAATAATTATTGCGTACAATCATCAATCGGTCACCACCACATAGTTCATCTTCATACCATAATATTTGTCGCCTGATTAACTGATTGTATTGGTTGGCTGATTTGTTGGACTTGGTAATGATGAGCACTTCATCCCATCCGAATTTATTAAAACAATCTTCCAATAAATCTTTTAATTCATAACTGCTTACTTGCGAAATATCATTGAAACCAGCTGTTTTCAAAACAGGTGTATCTGCATTTCTGTTGATTAGAATCCGCAAAGCAGTTGCATTTAATAAAATACCGCCTGCCTCTTGTTGCCTCACTACTTGTTTCAATTCTGTTTCTACCACTCCCAATCCTGACAAAGTTCTCACATGATTAACATCAAGGGCAGGACTGTAATCCGATTTTACAGGAGGCAATTGAGCCGTATCTCCAACCAGGATTAGCTTGCAATTCTTTCCGGAAGAAACATAATCCATTAAATCTTCCAACAGATTCCCTGCACCGGAAAAAGAATCATCAGCATTGCCATCCCCTATCATACTGCTTTCATCCACAATAAAGGTTGTAGCAACAAATTTATTTTCATTCTTTATCAATTTAAAATTGCCATCTGCAGATGCAGCCAACTTATATATATGACGGTGAATGGTGGAGGCCGAAAAACCTGAATAACCTGAAAGCACCTTGGCCGCCCTACCGGTTGGTGCCAATAATACAAATCGGGACACAATCTTAGTAAGTGCAGCCAACAAAGTAGTTTTTCCTGTACCTGCAAATCCTTTCAATATAAATACGCCATCCCTATTCCCGGGACTAAGGTAGGATGCTAAAAACTGAATGGCCCGCAACTGGTCATCTGTGGGATCAAGGCCCAGCGCTTTTAAAAAAGAATCTGTAAAAAAGGGATGAGTTGCCTGCTCCATACTCCAAAGGTAGTTCATTGGAAATTATATTAGTTTTGCAGCATGTCAGAAGTAAGTCCTGCGAACCGAAAAACCGCCGTCATTGACGAGTCCATATCAAATACTTCAACAGAAAATTGTCACCTGTTGATGCAATTGGCCGGCAATCATTTTTCCTATTGCCTGTTTGATATAACCCGAAATAAATTTATTGCATTGTGCGATTACAGGCTAACTTCTCCTTTTCAAAAAGAGGAACTTGCTTCCCTTGTTGCCAATGATGATTTATTATCAAATAAGGTGTATTATAAAAAAAGCATTTCCATTCATTCTGGGAATTCAGCTTTAGTGCCACTCCCTTTGTACCGAAAAGAAGATGCATCGAGTATGCTGACATTAACTTCTCCTGTTTCAACTGATGATATATTATGCGCCGATCAACTTAAATATACTGATACTGTTCATCTCTATACAGTTAGTAAAGATGTTGTTGATGCTATAACAGCAAATCTGGGTTCAGTAAATATTATTCATAGCGGAACCGTTTTAATTGAAAGCGAATTGCTTCGGAATAAGAATGAATTAGATGCCGGTATGATGGTTAATGTTCACCAACATTTACTTGAAATAATTATAACACAGGGTGGCAACCTGATCTATTATAACTCCTTCACATTTCATAACAGTGAGGACTTTATTTATTATATATTATTTGTGATGGAACAACTCAAGCTGAATCCTGAGAAAACCCCATTGCGTTTTACAGGCGATATTGAAAAAACCTCTGCCTCTTACCTTATCACGAGTAAATATGTTCGTAATATTCTCTTTGGAGAAAGGTCTGATGCCTATGAATTTAGTTACGGCTTCCGGCAAATCTCAGCTCATGCTTTTTATTCACTGCTTAGCGAATACCTGTGCGTATCATAGGTGGCAATTTCAGAGGCAAAAAAATTGTTGCGCCTGAATCCTTACCGGTAAGGCCTACTACTGACTATGCAAAGACAGGGCTTTTCAATATTCTGAACCATAGATTCAATTTTAATGATATCCAGGTGCTTGATCTTTTTGCAGGAACAGGTTCTATCACTTATGAATTTCTATCGAGGGGATGCGAAAGAATACATTGTGTTGATAGAGATTCCGGATGTGTTCAATTTATCAAATCGACATTAGAACGGTTAAGGTCTCCTTCTTCGGTAAAAGCAGCACATGCTGATGCGCTAACATGGTTGGAAAAAAGCGTTGTAAAATATGATGTTATTTTCGCTGACCCTCCTTTTGAAATGGACATTGCCAATGAACTCTCACAATTGGTTTTTAATAATGATAAACTGGCGACAAATGGCTTGCTCATCATTGAGCACCAATCTACTAAAGACTATAGCCTGTTAACTCACTTTTTAGAGGCAAGGAAATATGGAAATATTACATTTTCATTCTTTAAATAGTCCTTCATTGATTGGTTCTGAATATTGACGATAAATCAAGTCTTAAGTTGTAAATTTGCCTTTGGATTTATATTCCTGTTATGAATAAAACAGCATTATTCCCCGGGTCTTTTGACCCTATCACAGTTGGTCATGTTGACATCGTCAACCGTTCGATTAACCTTTTCGACAAACTAATTATTGGTGTCGGAATCAACACCAATAAGCAGACCATGTTTAGTATTGACCAGCGCATGGATTGGATAAAAAAAACATTTTCAGGAAATCAGAAAATTGAAGTGATGGCTTATGATGGCCTTACCGTTGACTTTGCAAAAAAATGCAGTGCACAATATATATTGAGGGGATTACGTACCTCAACTGATTTTCAATTTGAAAAAGCCATTGCACAAATGAATTTATATATGAACAATCAAATTGAAACAGTTTTTATTTTATCCACGCCGCAATATTCACCGGTCTCTTCCACCATTGTGCGCGACATCATCAGGCATGGCGGCAATGTAAAACAGTTTGTTCCCGATTCGGTTAAGTATTAATTAACATTGTTGAACAATAAATTTGATTTATCATTAAAACAAATGTCATCATTGCAACATGATTTAATGACCTCACCCCAACCCCTCTCCGAGGGAGAGGGGCTTAGATTTATTCGAAATCATACCTCTCCTCCTTTAACTTTGAAAAAATAATATCATGCTCCCTCATCTCCCACATTTAAAAAATACTGATAGCGATAATTTCTTCCTTATTGCCGGTCCTTGTGTTGTAGAGTCAGAAGAAATCACCTTCCAGATTGCGCACCGTTTGCAGCAGATCACCAACAGGCTGCAAATACCTTTTATCTTTAAAGCATCCTATAGAAAAGCCAATCGTACGCGTTTGGATTCTTATACAGGAATGGGTGACGAACTAGGATTACGACTTTTACGTGACGTGGGTGATAAATTACATCTTCCATTATTAACCGATATTCATGAAAGCCGTGAAGCAGCGATAGCAGCTGAATATGTTGATGTCTTACAAATCCCTGCCTTTTTATGTCGCCAAACAGACTTATTGGTTGCCGCAGCCAAAACAAATAAAGTAGTAAATGTTAAAAAAGGCCAGTTTTTATCAGCAGACTCCATGAAGTTTGCCGTAAATAAGATTCGTGAATCGGGCAATGACAGAGTCATGCTGACAGAAAGAGGAACCATGTTGGGCTATCAGGATTTAGTAGTTGATTTCAGGGGTATATATATTATGAAGCAATTAAAAACGCCTGTTATTGTAGATATCACACATAGCTTGCAACAACCCAACCAGGTTAGCGGCGTTACGGGAGGTCAGCCGGAAATGATTGGTACCATTGCTAAGGCAGCCATTGCTGTTGGTGCCGATGGTATTTTCCTTGAAACACATCCTGATCCATCACAGGCATTAAGTGATGGTGCCAACATGCTGCATCTTGATCGTGTGGAGGAATTACTTATGCAATTGATGAAAATCAGGAAGGCTGTTGCTACTAAAGTGACTGTTTAAGAATGTTGTTTTTTTTGCCTGTCTTTTTAAATGCTAATTGGTTGAGTCAGCGCTAACATTAAACAGAAAGGCTGAGTGCTTGCATTATAAGCAAAACAGATTATTACTTTATGTTCCGATTGCATTCTTAATCCATATAAAAATAACGAGGCATGGTGTTGGTCAATAAATAATAAGTTGTGCCTCTAACACTTTCTATAAAAACTGCTTTTATCTCCAATTCAATTAGAAAACCTAATTAATTCAAATAATAAACTCAATCGGAAGTAGAAAAAAAATAATATTATTAAGTAAACAATGAAAGTAAAAAAATATTTATTGCCAATAAAAAATATTTCCTTTAGTTTGTTCTTGTTTGCTTTTTTCTCCTGTTCCACATCTAAAAATCCTGAAGAGGATGAAACGGTAAGCGAAAATACAACTTTTCAAATGGTTCAGTCACCCGGCAAGAAGCCACTTATTCTTTTAACCGATCGTCCGCCCAATTTAGAAACACCTTTAAAGTATTTTTTACTTGACTTTACACCCAATGATGTTTTCTTTGTCAGGTGGCATTTATCAAATATTCCATTAAAAATTGATACATCCAAATTCAGATTACTGATTAACGGTAATGTAAAAAAAGAATTGCGGCTTTCCATAAACGATTTGAAAACTAAATTCAAACCGTACACCATTAATGCATTGTGTGTATGTGCAGGCAATGCCCGCAGTTGTTTTAACCCTCGTGTTGGTGGTGCACAATGGGTAAATGGTGCTATGGGAAATGCAAAATGGACAGGTGTAAAATTGAAAGATATACTTGCCATGGCGGAAGCTAAATCAAATTCAAAATTTGTTGCATTCAACGGAATGGATGCTCCACCCTTACCCACCGTACCGGATTTTGTAAAGTCATTGGAGTATGATCATGCAACAGATGGTGAAGTTATGCTTGCCTATGAAATGAATGGCGAGCCTTTGCCAATTTTAAATGGTTATCCATTGAAGTTAGTCGTACCCGGATGGTATGCCACTTACTGGGTTAAAATGCTGGATGAAATAAAAGTTTATGCTGATACTTTTAAAGGATATTGGATGGATAAAGCTTATTTAGTTCCAAAAGGAGTATATAATGGAAATGAAAGACCGGATTCACTGGCAACAGAAATGACACCGATCAATAAAATAGCCATTCGTTCCATTTTTGTTTCGCCTGTTCCAGAGTGTATTTTAACATCGGGAAATACTTATGAAATACAGGGGCTTGCATTCGATGGTGGAGATGGAATTACAAAAGTTGAAATCAGCAGTGATAGCGGCAGTACATGGATAACAACAAAATTAGATCCTTCATTAGGTAATTATTCCTGGCGCAGATGGCGATATGAATTTAAACCCACATCAGAAGGGACGTACAAGTTTTTTGTGAAGGCAACCAATTCAAAAGGCGACACCCAGCCCTGGCATCAATGGAACAGGAGCGGCTACATGAAAAATGAAATTGAATCATTGGAATTGACATGCAATAAAAATGGTAAAACAACCCCTAAAGGAAATACTTTCCTTGCAACAGAACCTACTGTAGATATTAATGATGTAACAGTTGAACTGCCTTACGCTGTTGGAATTGATGATGTAAAATCAAATTGTAATGCATGTCATTCACTTAACTACATTGAAATGCAACCGGCATTAACAGAAAAAAACTGGGAAAAAATTATGCAAAAAATGATTGTCAATTTTGGTGCATCAATTAGAGATACGGTAGCCGTAGCTGAAATCATCAATTATTTAAATACAATTAAAGGTAAAAAGTGAAACGGTCTTTTCACCATGCTACCGTCATTGCGAACGAAGAACGTCTAAAGCAATCTCACCACCCTACCTTCATTGCGAGCGAGGAACGAGTAAAGCAATCTCACCACCCTACCGTCATTGCGAACGAGGAACGAGTAAAGCAATCTCACCACCCTAACGTCATTGCGAGCGAGGAACGAGTGAAGCAATCTCACCATGGAAAAGATTGCTTCGCCACTTTAGAATTCTGTTAATAGGATAATTATACTAGTGGCTCGCAATGACGGTACGCTTGTGGCTCGTAATAGCGGTGCGATCGTCGTTCATAATGACATAAATTCACCACCCTACTGTCATTGCGAACGAAGGATGAATGAAGCAATCTCACCACCCTAACGTCATTGCGAGCGAGGAACGAGTGAAGCAATCTCATTAATAGTAGAATAACCTAAATTAACAGAATCAGCTTTAAAATCTATATGGAAAGAGGCGGTTACATTTACATGCTGACCAATAAGAATAATACCACCATTTATATTGGGGTTACAGCCGATATGGAGGTCAGGTTTTTAGAACATAAGTCGAAAAAATATCCCAATAGTTTTTCAGCAAAATATCATTTGGATAAATTAGTTTACATTGAGTTTTTTGAAACAATTGATGAAGCGATTTTAAGGGAGAAACAACTTAAAGGTGGCTCAAGAAAAACAAAGGAGGCGCTGATAAATAAACTTAATCCTAAATGGTATGATTTATCAATGTGTATTGATGAATTTGTTGAAGAGAATGCAGGGTAGTTCAGGTTCTAATGGACAGATTGCTTCGCCACTTCGCGATTCTCATTTGAACAAATATATTCCAGTGGCTCGCAATGACGGTATGCTAATGGCTCGCAATGACATAAAATTCACCACCCTACCGTCATTGCGAGCGTAGGATGATTGAAGCAATCTCACCACCCTACCGTCATTGCGAGCGAGGAACGAGTGAAGCAATCTCACCATGGAAAAGATTGCTTCGCCACTTTAGAACTCTGTTAATAGGATAATTATACTAGTGGCTCGCAATGACGGTGCGCATGTGGCTTGCAATGACATAAAATTCACCACCCTACTTCATTGCGAGCGAAGGATGAGTGAAGCAATCTCACTAATAGAAGAATGTATGAAAAAATAAGTCGTAACTAACTGTAAGATTTTACCGAAACTTCAATTTTTCTTTGGTAATTTCCCAAACCACTTTTCTGCTATTTACATTACTATTTGCCACAAGAAGAAAAGAAATTGCCTTTCAATTTTTATCAATTCTCCCCTATCCTTCCTTCAATTATCCAACGGTAAGGTATACCTAAAAACCGTCTGTAACCGAAAATCAAATGCTCCGTACAACAAGGAAATAAAAACCGTTCACCTTATAGTTTAAACATGTTCCCTTAAATACCCACAAAATGACACTGATAAACATCGTCGTCTTCCTCCTGTTTTCAATAACGGCATTCACTGTATTGTACAGTTTCATTTTTTCGATGGCAGGTGTTTTTGCTGTTAAAAAACAATTTTCATCCGGAGATGTCTTTAAAAAAATAGCGGTATTCATTCCATGCCATAAACAAGATTCTTCCATTTTACGTTCAGCCGAACATGCCCTTTTTCAAAAATATCCCTCCCATCGATATGATGTAATTGTTATTGCGGATTCATTGCAACCGGAGACAATTGAAAAGTTAAAAAAACTTCCATTAAAACTTGTTGATTCGCATTACGATATCAGCAACAAAGCAAAAGCATTAAACACTGCTTTTAAACAATTAAATGATCAATACGATATAGCTGTAATTCTGGATGCTGATAATTTTATGAAATCCGATTTCCTTGAAAAAATCAATGCAGCCTTTCTGAATGGCTGTTATGCTGTGCAAGGACATCGTGTTGCCAGAAGTACAGAAACAAACATCAATATTCTTGAAAGCGTTTGCAGTGAAATAAATAATCACATTTTCAGAAAAGGGCAACAGGCTTTCGGCTTCTCTTCAGCAGTAACAGAAACTTGCATTGCCTTTTCTTATTTCTACCTGAAACTGTTAGTGGAAGAAATGGAAATGAAAAGTGGTTTTGACAGAGAATTGGAATTGAAGTTAGTAGAAGATAATCATCGTATTGTGTATCTGGATGATGCTATTGTGGTTGATGAAAAGATACAACTGGCTGAAGGGTTTACACATCAACGTTCTGCCTGGATAGCAAATCAGTTTGCTTACTTTAAGAATCACTGTACAAGAGGAATACTTTCGTTATTATTTGGCAAATTTGATTATGCTAATAAAATAGCGCATTTCGCACTGGTTCCAAAAGTCATCCTGTTAACTTTTTTATTACTAATGACAGGGTTAAGCTACTTTATTGATTCATGGTTAATCATTGGCTTCAATACATGGGCTATACTTACTTGCCTATATGTTTTCGCATTGCTGGTTGCTGTTCCATTAGGGTTTTACAAATTAAAAACGGCTTTTGCCTTTGCTTCATTACCATGGAATTTTTTGCTAATATTTAAAGAACTATTCCATCAACTATTTGCCGACACCACTATAATAAAAACAAATGCAGCAACACATTTAGAGAATCATTCCATTGAAAAATAAATAAAAATATGATGTTTAAAAGTAAAACAAAAATTCTTCATGCTATGCGCCAGGGACAGATTGGCGGTGGTGAATCGCATGTTTATGATCTCGTTACAAATCTCAATAAGGAAGAATTTGAACCGATTGTGCTTTCCTTTACGGATGGCCCAATCATTGAAAAACTACGACAAAAAAAGATTACAGTTTATGTAGTTGATACGTTACAGCCATTTCACTTCTCCACTTTCAATAATGTACAAGCCATTTTACGTTCTGAAGAGATTGACATCCTCCATGCACATGGAACAAGAGCATTAAGCAATACCGTTTTTACTGCAAAAGCACTGGGAATACCTGTAATTTATACAGTCTACGGATGGGCATTTCACCGAGATCAAAGCTTACCGGAAAAAATGGCAAGAGAGTTATCAGAAAAACTACTGATGGCTAATGTTGATTTAACGATTCAAGTTGCGTCATCCGATATGAGTACTGGCATGTTGACTAAGAAAAATAGTACAATCATTACTTATGGAATAAACCTCGATGTATACAGCCCTTACCGGCCAATAAAAGATGTAAGAAGCGAACTTAGACTTTCAACGAATAAAACCACCATTGGTTTCATCGACCGTTTCACGGAACAAAAAGATCCGAAATGTTTCATTAATGCAATTGCAAAAATTAAAGACAGTTGCGATGATTTACAATTTTTAATGATGGGTGAAGGCGATTTAAAGAACGAATGTATGGCATTGGCGAATAAACTGGAGGTAAACCAACTGATCAGTTTTTGTGATCCAATTGACAACAGACCTGAAGTGTTCAAAGCAATTGATATATATTGTTCAACTTCCTTATCAGAAGGCTTAAAACCTGAATTGATGGAAGCCATGGCCATGCATAAAGCAGTTATTGCTACGAATACCGGAAGTGCAACAGCTTTTATGAAAGACAACTGGAATGGAATATTGTTTGCCGGCGGTGATGCCGAGCATCTTGGAGGAAGATTTCTGCGTCTTGCAAAAGATGTCAAAATAAGAGAAGCGCTCGGCGAAAACGCCTATCAAACCATTCATAAGCAATTCAATTTACGAAATACCGTTGCTGAAAATGAAAAGATCTACTGCTCCTTTATGAATAGAAAAATGACAGCCTGATCAATTAACAATTCAGTATTAAGTACTCTTCATTAAAAATTATACCCCAGGCTCATTTCCATGAAATCAGCCTGGCCGAGATTGGTTTTTACATACCATCCTAAAAATAAATTTTGGTGTTTTTGCAAAAAAGTATTTTTTAAATAATATTGAAAGCCCAGTCTTCCTGCAACATATTGTTTCAGGAAACCTTTCACATCTCCATCGCTTTCTTCATATCGGTCATGGGCAAAAGGGTGATAGAGATAAATTCCTCCCTGGGTTACAAAACTGAAATGTCCGAATATAAATTCATTTCCAAACATATATATAACACTCATTGACTTAAGCTTTTCCTTTTCATCATAATATCGCTGACTGGTAATGAAGGAATAAACTCCACTATCATAATAAGCATCAATGCCCATTTGCCATCGTGACACCGGGTTATAATGCCGGTATATATATATTGATGCCAGGTAAACAGGAAATTCAGGGCCATTTACCGGGCCCTCAGCAGATCCCATCTCATGCAACCCCAGCGCTAGTCTGAAATTCAACTTTGGTTTCTTATCCTTCACCGCTGATTCAGTTTTTTGTTGGGTAAGTATGGCAGGTACCGGCCGGTAACGTACGCCAAATGATATTGCAGGCAGGTTAATACCTAAGTTGGGCAGATGTGTATGTGCATCTGAACAATGTATAAAAGATAACAGAGAAAAAACTGAGCAGTATGGATTAAGATGATAAAAAAAACCAACATCAGCTGTTGCCAAAGGAGTAAATGAAGATCCGATTGCAACATTATCAGGATTTGAAACTTCATTGAATGGTTGGCTAAAATGAGCAATGCCGAATGTTGCACTTATACCCATTGTCCATTTGTCAGCAAGATCTTTTGTAAAACGAAATCCCGTTGAAAAACCACCGATATTACCGAGTTCCTTCTTATTTCCCAGTGAACCAAAATGTGCTTGAACTGTCCATTCAGGATTGCTGTAATACTGATGCCATGGTGATCCGCCTGCCAACTTTTTATTATAAGAAAAGCGGGTTAATACAGCAGCATTACTTTCAGGGAAGCGTGGATAATTTTGAACTACTTTTCCTACTAATAAATTAAAGTCATAGGCAACCTGCGCCGAAGTCGCGCTTAAAAAAAAAATATATAAAATGGTTAATGAAGCAAAACGCTTCATTATTTAGAAAAAGATTGAATGATACTAACAAAACTTGCGGCCTTCAGAGAAGCCCCTCCTATTAAACCACCATCAACATCAGGCAAAGCAAAAAGTTCCGTTGCATTTTTTTCATTGCAACTTCCACCATATAATAATGATGTTGAAGCAGCAGTGTTATTTCCGTATTTGGCTTCAATAGTGGAACGTATGTAATGATGCATTTCCTGTGCTTGTGCTGGTGTTGCTGTCTCCCCTGTCCCAATCGCCCAAACAGGTTCATAGGCAATCACAACTTTCTCAAAATTTATTTGCTGCAGATGAAATAATCCTGTTTCAATTTGTTGCTTCACTACATCAAAATGTATACCTCCCTGACGCTGCGCCAATGATTCACCACAACAAAAAACCGGAATCAATCCGTTATCCAAAACAATTATTGTCTTTGCAGCAACAACATCGTCTGACTCATGATAAAAAGCCCTTCTTTCTGAATGCCCTAAAATGACATAGGAAGCTCCCACCGATT
>JANOXC010000147.1:0-16059 GCA_031418215.1 Bacteroidota bacterium | reverse complement strand
TATAGCTGCGAAGTTGCCTATTAAAGGTAATGGCGCATAGATTGTGAAATCTCCTTGCTGGTTGCTCCTGCAGGTACAAGGAATGTTGTCACAATAATGCGGAAACAGTCCAACCGGCGGCCTTCTGTTAATTGTAATACTACTACTGCTGCTGCATCCTGTTAGAGAATCAGTGTAGGTGGCAGTATAAGCTCCGGCAGCTGTTACAGTAATACTCGTTGTTGCTGCACCGGTATTCCAGCTAACATTATTTGCATAGTTGGTAACCGTTAATGTAATTGGAACGCCTTCACACAATGTAGGTGACGACGTGATAATGGGTGGAACCGGAATTGGATTTACGTACACAACAAGAGAACAGGTATCTGTGCAGCCATATTCGTTGGTAAGCACCAGGTTAAAGACTGTTGTACTTGTATCACCAAATTCTAAATGCACCGACCCGGATGAAAGAAGATTGCCATAGTTGCCATTGGCATACCAATCAGACGTATATCCGGTTAAATGATTAACACTCGTTAGCGTTATATTACCGGAACCACAAATTTTTGATGAGGGAGCAACAGCAATAATGGCTTTGGGGCTGGGCACTGCTTTCACTTCCACTTTCTTAGTTATGCAATTACAACCATTTACGCCGGTAATGATAACCCTGTAAAAACCGGGAGTTGTTACAGTGTAAGTATTGTTTGTATTAACACCGGGAGCCGACACAAATACATTCGGACTAGTTTCCACCTCCCATAAATAAGTATAGCCGGCGATATTGGGCGTTGATAATAGCGCGGTTCCTCCGGGGCACATAAATGCCGGCAGAATCGAACAAGGCCCGATTCCCGGCAATACATTAACACTGCTGGTGTCGCTACATGTATTGCCTAATTGATCTATTACGGTTAATGTAACGACATAAATTCCTGGTGTATTATATATATGCGTTGATGATGGACTGAAAGCATAAAAGCCATCGCCAAAATCCCAGGCATAAGAAATAAAACTACCAGGTGTAGAACTATAGGTTGATGCTGTGCCTGAGCAAACAGGCGTTGGAATTACAATAATACCCAGTGGCGTATAAGTAATAATGTGAGTGGCTGTTTTGGTGCAAGTCACTACTCCATCATTATAGGTGAGTGTCAAGGTAACTGTATAAGTTCCGGGGAGAGTATAACAATGAATACCCGGGTTTTGCGCCGTAGTAGTAAAGCCATCGCCAAAATTCCAGAAGTAAGAGACAAAAGTGGGGTTGGTGGTTATTACAGTAGATGCATCGGAAACACTTAAGCATCCATTGCAACCAAGGGTATAAGAAAATGCGGCATCAATAGGTACTGTTACATTGGTTGCAACACAATTGCCACTACAATTGGTTGTGTTTGAAGGTGGAGGTCCCACGCAAAAGGTGACACAATATTCACCTGCCAGCGTATAAACGTGAGTTATAGGAACATTTGTTGAACCAGGTGCTGTAGTGCCATCACCAAAATCCCATGTTATTGTTGCACCAAAAGGATTTAATGTAGTTCCCGTAAATGTATAAGAGTTGCAAGTGTTTCTTACTACGCTGGTAATTTTCGGAATGTTGACATCGGGACAACAAACTTTGCCTACATTAAAAGCCAATATTTTGGAACATGAGCCATAGGTAACTACTACATAAAATTTTCCATATGTGGGGGTAGTATAATTTGGCGTAGTTGCACCAGGTATAAGTGTTCCGGTTGGAAAGGTGTCTTTATACCATTGATAAGTAAAAGTTCCTGCCAAAGGTTTTAATATAGTTACACCCAGCAATTGATTTGTTGAGTCATTGACGCTGCAGGTACCAACTCCACAGGTAACCGGGGCGATAGCAAATGGATCTTCCACAACATACTGTTGCGTAAATGAACAGCCGCCTTTTGTTACCGTCACACTATAACTGCCGGCAATGTTAATATTATTAATAAAAGAAGTTGTCGGTCCGGGGCCACCAGGTAGCGTCCATGAATAGGTAGCACCGGGTGGTGCACCAATTACAGTCAGGTTTACTCCGGTCTGGCAAATATCAGTTCCTGTCTTAACAATGGAAAAAGTGAACTTGGGGAAAATCATAACACCTGAAAGCGGTACGGCATTGCCGCAACCTGTCGAAGCATTAATGGTTACAGGTCCCCACGGACCCGCACCTGCTTGACCATGCCAAAGAATGGTAATCGAATTCGATCCTTGTCCGGAAATAATGGTACCTATACTTGTAAAAGGAGCCGCTAATGACCATGTGATTGTTTCACCTGCAGGCAGGTTACCACCCGACAATATATAGGATGCCGTTCCATCTACACAAACATTTAATGGGCCACTGATGCTACCAACCGTAGCCTGGACTACATTTAAAATTACAGGCCTGGGACAGGCTGGAAATCCATTTCGCTGTAATACTACAGAAATTGTTCCTGGTAAACCTGTCCATAGTATTGTTGAACTATTACCAGTAGTTGTAACGAGGTTGCCCGGTTGAAAACTCCCTGCTCCTATTGAAATAGACCATTCATAATGATATCCGGTGGGCGCATTGGTGCTCATACTATAGTTATAACTTGATCCACTACAAATAGTGGTTGGTCCATTGATTATACCAGGAGCCGGTGTGCCGACCACAGTTACTTGTATCTGTTGTGGATTAGCAAGTCCGCTGTTGCAATAGTTGTTTCCAGTTTCCGTAACCTCTACTGTATAATTTCCTGTATTGGTAAAGGTTGGGTTGAATGTTGATCCGGTTCCTGTTAATGGTGATACGAAGGCATTGGGTGGTAAAACGGTCCAGTTAAATGTACCGGCCACAGGGAACACGAAAAGACTGGCACCGGGAGGGCCTGTACAGACAGTCTGATCTAAAAATGCTTTCCATGGCTGGGTTGGATTAATTATCAGCGAGCCATTGCTGTTGCAGCAAATATGATTATTAGTGAGATTGATTCCTAAAACGTAGGTACCTGGAGGAGCCAGCGCCCAGTCAATCCAAACTGTATTATTATCCGGATAAGTATTGAGCAGGATATTATAATTGGTTGCAGTAGAAATATTTGTCAATGTCCATGTATAAATAGTACCGGGCAAAACAGGTAACGAATAAGAAGTCGTAGAATT
Organism: Bacteroidota bacterium; assembly: GCA_031418215.1. Lineage (GTDB taxonomy): Bacteria > Bacteroidota > Bacteroidia > AKYH767-A > OLB10 > JANOXC01. The sequence continues at coordinate 12,930 of JANOXC010000147.1, read as the reverse complement.
TATACAAGGACTAGCATTCCCTACAATAATCGGGTTCGACGGAATGATCGGGACAGGAACGGAAGCAATACAACCTCCGGGACACTGTGCCAGTATCTGGCCTTGTGGATTTCCATTTCCCCAGATGATTGTAACAGTGGTTGCGGTTTGGTTGAGAATTGTTCCTCCTACAGGGGGCAACCATATCGGATTGGCGCATCCCACAGCAGTATAAGTTGCAGTATCTCCCGCACAAACAGTACTGATACACGCTATTGTTAGTGATCCTGGCACTATGACTACCTGCATGGTAATCGTATCAGCACAACAGGTAGCTATTGTAGGATGGTCAGCGGGTGATGTACCTGTTCCGGAAGCTGTAAAACTAGCTGCAACTAATGTTACAGTATAAACTCCTGCTGTATTGTAAGTATGGAGGGGGTGTGTTGTTGTACTATAATTATTTGCTCCGGAAGTGATGTCACCGAAATCCCATGAATAAGCTACACCCCCTCCACTATAAGTAGTTGTATTGGTAAATGAAATGGTACTCCCTGCACAAACATTATTAGGTGCAAATGTAAAATTAGCAATAGGTTTATCTTTCACATTTATTTTCACGCAATACGTAAAGACATTACCCACTCCATCGGTTGCTGTAAGTGTTAATGTAAATACACCTACCTGAGGCCAAACAATGTTTACAGCCGCAGAAGTATTATTGGGATTAATAACAACGGCAGTTGGACCTGTTACTGTCCAGTTAAAGGTCCAGCCTGTCCCGGTTACAGAGGAGGAATATGCATAAGGTTGATTAACACAAGCTGCAGTTTCTACACAAGTGCTCGCGCCTCCGTTTCCAGCAGACCCTTGGCGCTTCTCAAAACATTCCGATGATTTATAAAGAATCTCTACCTGGTTACAGGATTGCGCCTGCAGGTTTATTGTTGCAGAAGCAAAAATTACTGCAAGCAGAAAAGTAATCCTTACTTTGACATTGTTGCTGATTTTTTTCATTGCAATTTATTTTAGTTTTTGTTAAAAAATACAAACAGAAATTACTTCAAGAAAAAATTCAATTTTTTTAAATCTTATTCAAAGTAATAAATGCGATAGATTGTTTTTATAAAAAAGTTGATTTAGTACTGTATTAAAATTTTATTACGGGTCTAATACTAATAGAATCTTTTACTTTTTTTTATATGTTGATGCGAGCAGATTAAAGTTTGTTTTTTGAGGAAGACATAGATAAATGGTTTCACTGTTTTCATCATCACCCATCATTTGTTTTCCCCTTACAGCAATGAATTCCGATAAATGTACCAAAATGTGACAATAAAAAGGCAGAAAAAAATTTGGGGGGAAACAACAAAACGATACAGCATTCTTGTATTTATTAAGTTTCATGGTGGGAAGCTTAGCGGTTGTTAGCTCAAAAGAAAACAATAAAATCTTAAATTCCTACTATTTATTTTAAACAACATCAATTAAATGGGCAATTTCTAACCAAATTGGGAATTATTGCCCTAATTACCCCTATGGGTCCTAAACACCAATTCAGAATGAATTTGCCACGCCAGGGTGCTGCCAGGCCCAACTGCTTAAAGCATGATCAACTTCATTGATTTAACCTTGAATTATTCGTAATCTTGCCTTGAAAACCATATTGAAATATCTTTAGTTAAACCATTTCATGAGTCATTGGTCTATTCCTTTATTTAATAGATTTTAATAATTCATCTTAAACCATAACCAAATGAAAAATTCAATCCCATCCAAAACACTTCCAGTTCAATGGAAGCCACTGGTTTTACTTGCATTATTCGTATTTTTCAGTAGTATAAGCCAGTCACAAGTGCTTACCTGTAATGCCAATTTTATACACCAGGTTGCCTCAGGAGCCAACAGCATTTATTTTAACAGCGGGGCAAATCCTGCAGGCACTGTTTATACCTGGAACTTTGGCGATGGAACTACTGGCACAGGTCCAAATATTGTACATACCTATCAGCCCGGCAATTACCAGACCTGCTTAACGGTGGTTACACCCGGTGCACCTAATACTGTTGCTTGTACCGCTACTTTCTGCGACAGTATTCATATTGGCAATACGACAATAAACTGCAATGCCAACTTTACGCATCAGGCTGGTGCGACTGCAAACAGTGTACATTTTATCAATACTAACAATCCATCAGGAACAACTTATGCTTGGACTTTTGGAGATGGCGGCACCGCTGCAACTGCTGATCCTTATCATACTTATGCTCCGGGTAATTACCAGGTATGCTTAACGGTAACAGTTCCTTCATTAAATGGAACAGTGCTTTGTACTTCGACACATTGCGACAGCATACATGTTTCACAAACAGCGATCAATTGTAATGCACATTTTACACATCAATTTTCCATCGGAGCAAACGGTGTTTATTTTTCTGGTCCTGTTAATGCATCTAATGCAACATATGCATGGTTATTTGGAGATGGCGGCACGGCCAATACAATAAATGCTTTCCATTCCTATGCACCAGGAAATTATTGGGCTTGTTTAACTGTAACCGTTCCTGCTTCAGCTCCTAATACGATAGCTTGCTCTTCAACTTTTTGCGACAGTATTCATATAGGTACAAATCTTACCTGTAATGCCCATTTCACAAAACAACCTGCATCCATCATCAATAGCATTTATTTTCTAAGTCCAACAAATCCCCAGGGCACCATCTATTCCTGGAATTTCGGTGATGGTGGAACTTCTTCCAACGCCAATGTAGTTCATCATTATTTACCGGGGAATTATCTTGCCTGCTTAACTGTTACTGTTCCTGGAGCTGCACCCAATACCATCGCTTGCACTTCAACCTTTTGTGACAGTATACATATCTCTCAGAATGTAAATTGCAATGCGCATTTTACTCATGCAGCTGCATCAAGTGTTAATGGAATTTACTTTATGAGTCCACCAAATCCTGCAGGAGCACAATATCATTGGAATTTTGGAGACGGAGGAACGGCAAACAATTCCCATCTTGTACATAATTTTGCCCCTGGAAATTACCAGGTTTGCCTTACAGTTACACTTTTCTCAACTGCTTCAAATGTGCCACTATGCACTGCTACATTTTGTGACAGCATTCATATAGCTAATGTTCCAAATTGTGTTGCTAATTTTAATTATCAGCATTTGTCAGCTCCTCTTACCTATTCATTCACCAATCAATCTTCTCCAAATTCAACCGGTTTCTTTTGGCACTTTGGTGATGCAACTACTTCAACCGCTGCCAATCCCGTTCATCATTATGCAACTGTAGGATCAAGACAAGTATGCTTGACGATGTTTGACACAATTCATCAATGCTCAAATACAAAATGTATAATGATTACAGTTACAAGCGTATTGCAAAATCCCATTGCTATGTTAAGAGGAACAGGAGCTAATTCTGATTTTATTGTTGCAGATGAATTGAAAGTAAACATATTTCCAAATCCTTCTACAGAAAATACAATTGTAAATATTGAAAATGCAAAATCTCCAGTCACATTTATGCTTTATGACAACACCGGAAAAATTGTGGAATGTAAAAACAGGTTGACAAACGGCAACTTTGAAATTAATAATAGCAACCGTGCAGCTGGAATTTATTTTTATCATATTATCAGTGACGATGACGTCACGTTAAATGGTAAACTGATCATTCAAAAATAAAGTTGAAGTATATTATTTGAAAAAACCGCTCTTTAGAAGCGGTTTTTTTATGGTATTATGAAAGCCCTTCAAAAAATAATATTCTTACAATATCAAATAACCTTACTTTCCGGACTCTTCTTCTTCTTCTGTTTCAAGATGAAATCTATGCATCGCACGATGAAAAACAGGTGCAAGCAAAACAGCAATGGTAGTGAGGAAAGTGATGCCACTGAAAAGCGCATAAAAAGAGGCAAAATATTTCGCTGAATCGCTATTCAATTCATTTACAGGCCCCATTCCTCCCAATATCATTGATGCATTTTCCAGCGCATCAACAAATGAAAGATTGGCAAATGAAATATATCCCCAAATACCGATTAAAAGGGAGATCATTATGATACCTGCTGCCAATACTGAATTTGCTAAAAGCCTTTTGTAAAATTTGCTCTTAGGGAGGAGCGGTGCCTTCTTTGGCTCGTAACTAAACATTACTATGACTTTATTGGTTCTGCAAAATTAATCACATTTATTAACTTCTGAATTCAATTGCTTGTGCATGGAGCCCTTCCAAAAACACCTAATTCGTGACGAAAAACTTCTCTGCTTAAAAATCTTCATCGGCCTATTGTTTTTTTTAATATTTTTATCCTTTAACTTTTTTTATGCAATTGGACCGGGCAACACAATTTATCACCAAGCTTTTACAAACCAAGCTTTCTTCTAAGTTATACTACCATGACTTCGATCATACGAATGGCGTATTAACAGCTGCAATGGAATTAGCGGATGCAGAAAATATTATCGATGAGCATGAATTAAAATTACTAAGAACAGCAGCCTTGTTCCATGATGTCGGATACCTTAACACTTACGACGATCATGAAGAAGAAAGTTGCAGGATTGCTCGTGAACATTTACCATCATTTAGCTATTCACCAGAAGATATTGATGCTGTTTGCACTATAATTATGAAAACCAAAATGCCTCAGCAACCACAAACAATCCTTGAAAAAATATTATGTGATGCTGATTTGGATTACCTTGGCAAAGATGGTTTTGAAGAAACAGGAAATAAGTTGTTCCAAGAATGGGTTGCTATGGGCAAGATTGAGGATGAAGATGAATGGAACAGAAAACAAATAAAGTTTTTGGAATCACATTCATACTGGACGCAATCAGCTGTTAAAACAAGAAATCAAAAAAAGGCCGAGCATCTTCGTAAACTTAAAAATCAGTTTTAGTTTCTGATTTATTGTTATTGGAATTTATAATGCTGGCAATGAGATAATAAATGTCGTTCCAAAACCTTCTTTGCTTTCAACTTTTATCTCTCCACCATTTGATTTGATAATATCATAGCTCAGGCTTAATCCTAATCCGGTACCTTCACCTGTCGGCTTTGTGGTAAAAAAAGGTTCAAATATTTTTTCCAAAATACTATCCGCGATACCAATTCCGTTGTCCTTAACCAAAATTAACAATTGTCCATTTTGATTGGTTGTTTTGAGTGATACCTTAGCCCCTGTTCGATTCCTTACTGCGTAAAAAGCATTGTTGAAAATATTTACAAGCACCCGGCTAATCTCTTGCGACACCAATTCGATTTTTTGAAGATTTGGATCTAATTCCCTTTCAATACTGCAATTAAAATTTGGGTCGTTGCCGCGCATACCTTGATAGGTAAGATTAAAATATTCATCACACAATGCATTCATATCTGTCAGTTGTCTTTCTCCAGCAGAAGTTCGACTATGCTCCAACATATTACGCACAATTGAATCAGCGCGTTTACCGTGATGAAATATTTTTTCCAGGTTCGTGCGTAAATCATTTCCGATTTCTAATCTATCCTCATCTGTTTTAGAAGCAAGAATTTCATCAACCAAAACAACAGAAAATTGAGAAAAATTATTTACAAAATTAAGGGGATTCTGAATTTCATGGGCAATACCAGCTGACATTTGCCCGAGCGATGCCAGTTTTTCACTTTGGATTAACTGCTGTTGCGACTTTTTCAAATTAACCATCGCATGCTCCAACTCTTTGTTTTTTTCCTCCAGCTCTAGTGTCCTTATTTTAACCAGCTCTTTTAACTGATCCTCCCTGGTTTTAAATTCTTTGACTATTAAATCGTTTTGTCCCCGAAGACGCTTGTTCAGAACAGCAATAATATCCTTGGTGATATCGGGGAATTCCGTCAACACTTCATAAAAGCTTTTCCTGTCAATACTCCCTAAAACTGCATCATCAATAGCTGAAACCGACATAGAACGAGGCTCACTGTCAAGAATCGAAAGCTCACCAAAAAAATCACCACTATCTAAAACTGCAACTTGGTGCTCATCATCATGTACTTTTAACTTTCCGGAAATAATAATGTACATTGTTTGACCTACTTCGCCTTTCCGAATAATCGTTTCTCCTGCATTGTAAGCAGTAAAAATAATTTTGCCGGCCAACTGCTGCAAAATATAATCATCGGCATTTTGGAATAAAGAAACACCACTCAGTAAACTGACCAGTGCATGCTTATTTGGATATTGCGACATACTTCATATTAGCCTGCGTAAATATAAAATTATTTAAAGAATAATGAGGCTATTAAGATAGCACGTAAACATGAATTTCAACATTTACAACAGATTTTCATGATTGACAAAATACATATCAATAGATCCTTTGTTCTTAGCTTCTATTTTTCCTCTGTATTGGCAACCAAACCGAACTTTAATTAATTCATAGGTAGCCCCGGAAATATTTACCTTACCAATCTCACCACTGCTTTCCATCCTGGATGCGGTATTGACCGTATCACCCCAAATATCATAGGCGAACTTCTTTGTTCCTACAATACCTGCCACCACCGGTCCTGTATGTATACCTAATCTCAATTCAAAAAAAGGTTGGTTCATTGCCATCCGTTCCGCTTTATTTTTTTCCATGAATTGTTGCATTTCCAATCCTGCACTTACAACATCAAAAGGATGTGTCCTATTTGAAACTGGCAAACCGCCAGCACACATATAGGCATCTCCAATTGTTTTTATTTTTTCAATTCCATATCGGGTAACGATCCTGTCGAATTCACTATAACAATAATTGATTTCCTGCACCAATTCTTCAGCACTTAACAATTCGCTTGCCTGCGTAAAATTCTTAAAATCTGTAAATAAAACACTTACAAGATCGAAGCTTTTTGCTTTCGCAGAACCATACGTTTTCAATTCTTCTGCAGTTTCTTCGGGAAGAATGTTTAACAACAACTCATCACTGCGTTGTTTTTCTTTGGTGATACGATTACGTTGCACGAAAAACACAAAGGCAAACAACATGACAACGGCAAAACCGCCAATAAAACTATTGCGTACAAGTTTCTGCCGTTTGATCTCCTGTTCCTGAATTTTTTTATCTTTAGTAAGCAAACTAATTTGTCCTTCTTTCTTCTCTATTTCAAAATTAAACAACAGGGTTCCCAGTTTCTTATCTGTATCGATATTATATAAAGCTTCTTTAATACTTATCAGCTGTTGTTGATATTTGAAAGCGTTGACGAAATCCTTTGTTGTTGCATAACAATTTGCCAATCCCTCGTATATTTCTTTTAACTCTTTATTGGCCCCGATTTCATTTCCCACTTGCTCCCCTTGGCTGTACATTTCAACAGCTTTAGTATATTCTCCCTTCTGTTCATAGGCTTTTCCCAAGCCCACTAAAGATTGCACAATATCAAGCTTCGCCTCTAATTTCTGAGAAATAATCAACGCCTCCTGATGTTTGCCAGCAGCCATGTCATATTCCTTGCGCTTTAAATAAACTTTACCAATATCATTCAAAGAATATGGAATGTTTTCAGATCCTTCATAAGCTTTTAAAGATTGCATAAAATAATTAAGTGCCGCTGTGTCATTTCCCATAGTAAAATACAACTCACCTAAATTAACGGTAGTGGTACCAATTGAATAATTATCATTTATCTTGATACATAAAGGTAAAGCCTTAAGATAGTAAATCAATGCCTTATCGTAAGTCGCTTTTTTATTGGAATAAACAGCACCAACATTTATCAATGATGTTACAATTCTCAAAGTATCGTTAATCTCTTCCGCGATTTTTAATGCCTTTAAATACAAATCCAATGATTTGGCATCATCGCCCTGGTTAAAATAAACAGCCCCTTCATTATTAAGCATATTGGCTACACCCGCTTTATCGCCAATCGATTCAAATATTTTAGCTGACTTCTGCCAACTGTTTAATGTCTCCAAATAATTACCCTGCGTATAATAGGCAAGTCCTGCATTCTTAAAAGCAAAGGCCAGCCCTTTCTTATAGCCGATTTTTTCAGCAAGTTTGATAGCTATTGCACTATAACGAATCGCTACTACAGGGTCTGAAGCCTGATAGTATTTACTTATCAGCAAAAGTGTATTAACCTTTAACGTGTCCTCTCCTCGGGATGCCAATGAGGTAATCAGGCTATCAGCGTATTTATCATTTGCCGCAGCCCAAAGTGGGAAACAAAATATACCTATATATATAAATATTTTTATTTCTTTTGCCATAATTCCCAGACCGGCATTTACTTCAACACCCGCAACTGTATAATTCGAACGGCTAATCTAACAATTAAAAAATAAAACAGGTAGACATACCTGCTTCCTTTCCTTTTTTAGATATTATATAAAGTAAAAATACGGTTTTAATCAAACAGTCTATAAAAGCAAAACACCGAACAATTGTCCGGTGTTTTGCTTATACAAATTATAGGTTCTTACTAGTTTTTAATTACTCTGAATACTTTATTTATCACCTCTTCTCCTTCTTTACTTCCTCCCATTTGGAAGCTCAACAAATAAATCCCTTTTGCAAGTTCAGCTATATTCAATTCAGTGTGATTTTCACCCTCAACGGCTGTCTTTACTTCTTCATAAACTACATTTCCAATAATATCTATCAGCTTTAAAGTATAGCTTTGATTTTGCACACTGTTAAAGTTGATGTTGAGTATGTCTTTAACAGGATTTGGATAAACATTCATTTGCGCAGTTTCTGTTGCTTCATCACCCATGCGAGGACAAGCATTCACTGTAATAGTTTTTGTTCTTGTTGGACCAACCCCACAAACATTACTTGCATAAACCGATAATGTTGCTGTGCCCGGGCTGAGGAATTTTGCCTTAATGGTCTTTGTTCCATTACCACTTGTAATACTGTTGCTTACTCCCGTTATACTCCAAACATAAGTAGCAGCGTCAGTAACAGTTCCAACTGAGAAGCTTTGACTTAAATTAACACAAGAAGTAGAAACTCCGGTAATTGTATTAGGCTGTAAAGGAAGTTTCCTGCATTTTATTCCTTTTGATCTATCCGAGGAACTTCCAAAGCAATTGCTGGCTTTCACTCTTACATTTCCTGATGTTACTCCAGGAGGCGCGTAAACTACTATTGATAAAGAACCTTGTCCTGATACAATCGTTAGACCATTGGTAACAGACCATGTATAACCAGTTGCGTTTGAAACCGGGACAATAGAATAATTTTGAGAAGTTCCCTGGCAAACTTCAGATGGTCCGGCAATGCTCGCCGGAGTAGCAGGTTTAGCTATAAATAAAGTAACAACAAGGCAATTAAATGCACTTGAACCACAATTGCTTGAATCTCTAACACAGATATTACCGCTTGTATAGCTAGCACTAAAATTGACAGTTATTGCTATTGTTCCCTGTCCGCTAATAATTGTTGCACCTGTTGGAACCTTCCATTCATAATAAGTTGTGCCGGCAACTGCATCAATTGAATAAGAAACATTTGGTTGGTAAAGACAGATTCCTGTAAGTCCGGAAATCGGCCCTGGTGCGGCGGGAGCAGAACCCGATGAACCCACCATGGTTAATGCTGTGGCCGTGCAGGAATTTGCATCAGAAATTAATACTGTATAATTCCCGGCTGCAAGCCCAATGGCGGATTGCGTTATTTGGCCACCGGGAGACCATAAATATGTATATGGCGAAGCTCCACCGCTGGCGTATACTTTTGCTTTGCCGCTACTGGTAATACAAGATGCGGAAGTCGTAATAATACTGTCAATTACCGGTGATTGATATGGCTGAGCAAAACCAAATCCCTCTGCACTTACACAACCATTGATTGTTTGCGTGACGGATCTATTGCCAGCAGAGTAAACGGTAATGGAAGTGGTGGTTGCGCCTGTACTCCATGTTAAAGATCCTGTAAAATTACTAGCTGTGAGAACAGCGTACCCACAATAATTTACTACAGTTACCGTAGGTGCAGGACGAACAGTAAGCACTCCATTTAAGTAACTACCTACCACATAATTTGCAGAGTCTTTCAATTTGAATACTAAACCGTATGGTTTTATCTGATAAGTTCCACCGGGAAGGTTTGTATTACCAACAACATTGTTGAAGTTGTCAAGAATTTGGAAAGAAGGCATGGTATCAATAACGGTACTGTCATTATCTTGATATTCATATCCTGTTATAGTAGCCTTAAGGTAGTTGATAGTGCCGCAACCGCCAACTGTATCATTAGCTTTAACTATTAATGTGTCAGGTAAAATGGTAAGTGTTCCCAAGCCATAAGTAATCTGGAAGTTTTCCGACATGAATGCTCCAGGTACAATTGCATGCGTTCCTGCACCCATACCGGTTATCATATTCGCTGATTTGAATACTGAAAATGCTGAATCATCAGCAGCGTAATAATCATCTTCATCAAATATGGTTACTACATTTTCATTACTATTATTTCCTACTGAACTACTATCAACTTGGTTAACGCCATTGATGAGATTTTTGGAATTAGCCTGAGGCTGACCTGCGAAATTTATGGTTGCTGTTCCATTAATCAGGTTCTTAGAATTCACTGCCGCTTTCGCGTTCACCGCTGCTTTCGCATTTATCAGGGTGCCATTTGCAGAATCACTCTGATATGCAAAAATTGATTCTTTGGAAACATCTATAATAACTGTAGTATCGAAGGAAATACTGTTTATGTTAATCAGATTTTTTGAGTTGATCAGGTTACGTGAATTTACGGCGGCCTTTGCGCTAACAAGGAAACTCATGTTCACAAGATCGGCATTGATTAAGTTACGTGAATTAATATTAATTAAGTTCTTTGAATCAACTAATACAAGTGCATTTATCAGATCACTTGTATACGAATTTCTCAAAGAATTAAGGAAGTTAGTTGTATCATCCGGAGCAATTAATGAATCATCGTAACTATAGGTATAAGTAAAATCAGCGATCTTATCACCATACACTAATTGCTTATCATTAGGTGTAATCATGAGTGGCAATTTGTTGATGACGAGTAATCCATCCTGAAATATGTAATCATAACTTTCAAGCAAGCTATTATCAATTGAATCAGCCGGATTTAATGAATCTGTCATTGAAGGCCTGATAAAATATTTATCAACGCTGCTTAAAGTATTGGCAGGCGTATAAAAGTGAAGACTATCCAATCCAAGGTCATGTAAACTGTATGGTGTACTTAGATATGGAATACTGTCAACAGTTACCGTAGCTGTAAACACAGGCATTTGTTCACCATATCGTTTGGCAACAGTATTGGCTTTTACGCGAACCGTTTTCTTATTAGATGAATACAAATACAACTTATTAGAATATCCACCATCCTCTAAACTTGGTGTTACCGGAGGATTGTAAACCTCGACAGCAGGATTACCATAAAAGTTAACAATTGTTGCAGATAAATGCGTTGCATCATTAACAGCAAATGAAGTCGTTAATGGATTACCACGGTAATAAATTACAGAGTTTGGAGAAAAATATTTACCCTCTACAGTAAGCAAGAATGGTGGTATGGCATCTCCTTGTAAAGGTGGAACTTCAGGTATTGTTGAATCATTAGGCAAAATTAATTTTGTAATGATTGCTTTTGGAGCAGCAAACTCTCTGATTGCTTCATCGGCCTGAATAAATCCATAACCGGTATTTTCATCATAGCCTGCAATTCCCATATCAATTGCTGAACTATCCAGAATACTTCTTACTTCATCAGGTGAAAGTACAGCATTGTTAAAGAATTTGCGCTTGGCTTCAATCATTAACGCTGCAACACCGGCTGCATGAGGTGCAGCGCAAGATGTACCGAAGAAGTTAGGGAATGAATCATTATCAATATTGGGTCCACTAAGATATACGGTTGTGTTTACTCCATTTGGCGCCATGATGTCAGGCTTGTTACGCAACAAGTTTCCGTATACAGGTGTTCCACCGATAGACGAGAACGAAGCAGGAGTAGGAACAGGAATAGTATCATTAAAAGCCGGAGTATTCAAATACAAAACAGCTCCAACTGTAATTGCACCTTCAGCATTTGCTTGTCCAACAATCGTTGATCTTCCACCTCCGTCGCTATTGTAATTATTAATAATCATCTCACCACGATATACAATATATTTAAATTTAATATGCTGTGAGGTATCCGCCGCCCAGTTCCTTACAATCATGATGTTTGCCTGTGCAGTACCCTTGACAGTGAATGGTAAAACTTCAAATGGATCACCCCATGCATTATTCCTGTTAAATCCAAAAAGTTTGTGATCCAGGTTATCAACTAAATATATATCAAGATCATTCTTTGCACCGGGAAGCTGACCCAATGAATAAATAGAATCATCCCATTGCAATACAATCGTATAGTTTCCGGCAGGTAGTGTTACACTTTGCTTATAATCACCTCCAACTACCGAACCGTTACTGAAATCATGAGCATATCCTGTCATACCTGTAGGAGGTGCTATTGGATTAAAGTTTCCTGTATAAGATTTATTACCAAAATTACCTGCTGATGTAAAGTAAGAAACACCTAATAACTTTACTTCATCTACTGCTTTGGCAACAATGCCATCTTGGAAAAAGGGTTCAGTGATGTAAGTGATATCATCTACAATGATATCACAGGAATCTTTCTGCAATGCCTTAATTCCCTCGGCAAAATCACCAGCGCTTACAAATCCTGTTCGGAATGCAAGCTTCGCTGCCGGTGCAACATCATGCACAATCTGCATCATTGCTCTGCCTTCATCAGTTCTTACTCCATAGGGGAAGTCCTTTAGCAAATCAACAGGTTGACTATGGTTTGGATTTTGAATTCCGGGGAGGTCTCCATTTAATACATTGGCAAGTGCACCTGAAAGTTTGTTATAACTGTCAGACATTACACCAATCTTTACACCTTCCCCTGTAACATTAAAAATATTCCGTGCT
>JANOXC010000146.1:0-3924 GCA_031418215.1 Bacteroidota bacterium | reverse complement strand
GTAACCATTATGCCAGGTGTTCCTAAATCGAAAGTAAAATCGAGAATTGTATTAACACCGCAACACGCCAAAAGATTTCTTGCGGCATTAGGTGAAAATATCCACCGGTTTGAAACGTCACACGGTGAAATAAAAGATTCCGAGCAACCCAATATTCCTTTGAATTTTGGTCCCGCTGGACAAGCTTAAAAAATGATTTTTTAAACAAAACGCCTCAGGAAACTGAGGCGTTTTTTGTTTAGATAAATTATTGTTTGATTTAAAATTAGGATTGCTGGATTTTTTTGATACTTTTAAAGAAAATTGTCGATTAACAGCTATATGGCATTATGAAAAAAAATATCCATTTAAAGAGAAATAATTGTTTCTATTTTAATAGTAGAGCTACTATAGTTTTTATATCAGCTATTCTATTTATGCATGTAGCTGTTAATGCACAGACCCAAATCATCGATAAATATTGTTTTAACAGTGGAGTCAGTGCTATAGCCAAAGCACCAAACGGCGGAACATTCATAGGCGGATCTTTTACACTTGTTGCCGAACATTGTGGGAATTCAGTAAGATTAGACACCAATAACGCACCGGGTTTTAATATCAATGATGTAAGGGTAAAAGGGCAAGTCAGGGCCATAGTATCGATTCCAGGAGGTGGATGGTATATTGGGGGCAGCTTTATAAGTGTGGGTGGCGTACCAAGATCAGGTTTGGCCAGAATCAATGCAGATGGATCGTTACATGCATTCAATCCATCAGGCATATATTTGGTTCAATCGTTGGCAATTGACAGCTTTGGTAAGCTATATGTTGGCGGATTTCTTACAAACTCCTATGGTATTATATGTTTTAATCCTAATGGAACGCCAACTAGTTTCAACCAGACCTTTGACAGTATTATAAGTACACTGGTCTTGGATAGTAGCGGCAACTTATACGCTGGCGGTTACTTTACATCACCTAGGAACCGGCTTGCCAAGTTCAATGCTGATGGTACGCTTAGCAGCTTTAGTGCAGTATTTAATACGGGATATGTTTCATCTATAGTATGCAATACTGGGGGAGAAATTTTAGTAGGCGGATCGTTTACAACAGTCAACGGCAATTCCAGAAGCCGCTTTGCCAAGTTCAATGCTGATACTACTTTAAATAACTTCAACCCGGTTTTCAATGGAAACGTTGAGGCCATAGCTGTTGATGATTCTGGTAATTTTTATGTGGGCGGTACCTTTACAACCATCAACACTATAAGTAGGGGACGTTTGGCCAAATTCGATTCGACAGGCATACTAATGGATTTCGATCCGGTGTTTGATTCTACAGTCTCTGCATTAAGGTTTGATAGTTTGGGTGCCTTATACGTTGGCGGGTTTTTTACCTTGGTTGGAAATGCATATAGAAGATATTATTTTGCCAAATTTGATGCGAACGGCAATTTGAACACTTATAATCCTGCGCCGAATGGGGTGGTTTTAAGTATTGCCATTGATGCGCTGGGCATTGTACGGTTAGGTGGAAGTCTTACAGGAATGAAATCAATAACGCGAAATAGGTTGGCTTTGTTGAATGCTGATGGTAGCCTGAACAGCTTTAATCCAAATATGAATAATCCTTCCAATAGTAATGCTGTTGTTTATGCATTGGCGGTAGATGGATTGGGCAATTTGTATGCAGGTGGTAGTTTCACAACGCCCAGAAACCATCTTGCCAAGTTCAATATAAACCTCACCCTGGAGAGTTTTAGTGTCAGTGGAGCTGGAACAGTATACGATTTGGCAATAGACTCGGCAAATAATTTATACGTAGGAGGATCGCCCGAAGTAGTTCAGGGTAGAGGTAGTCTTGTCAAATTTAATTCCAATGGAACGCTAAATAGCTTTGATCCAGATATATTCGGTGCTGTATGTGCTATCGTTGTTGATGGTCAGAACAATTTATACATAAGCGGCGCTTTTAATACAGTATTGGGGCAGGCGAGGCATAATTTTGCAAAATTGAATGCAAATGGTACCTTGGCAGGAATGAATCCTGATTTTGATAGTACAGTGTATTCTTTGGCACTAGACAATTCGGGTAATATCTATGCAGGAGGAGCTTTTTCGTTGGTGAATGACCAACCAAGAACCAATCTTGCAAAACTGGATGCAGATGGTACTTTGAACTCCTTTAGTCATGCGTTAAACGGCAATGTACGATCAATTTTGGCTACTGCTGCCGGAAACGTATATATAGGGGGAGAGTTCTATTTGGTTGACGGGATACAAAAAAATGGGTATGCTAAATTGAATCCAAATGGCACAGTCAATAACTTTAATTTGGTGGGCGTCAACAATGCTAGCGACATTGTCCTAATTGATGACAAATTACATATCGGAGGAGGAGCATCTCAGAGGTATGAAGTATATACCAATGGCGATACTACCTGCAATCTTACTTTATCTAATCCAGTACCTGAATCTCGTTGTGGAACCGGTTCGGTAACCTTATCCATCACACCAAGCTCAGGAACAGTGAATTGGTATGATGCTCCAACAAACGGTAATTTGGTTGCTACTGGAACTACTTTTACAACACCCATTATTTCATCCACAACGGCGTATTATGCACAAGCTGTGGATGGAGCCTGTGTCTCTTTTTCACGGACAGAAGTGTTGGCGACAGTATTGCCAACCCAAACCTGTGCATCAACAGTTAACCTCAAATTATTTATTCAAGGGTACTTTGAAGCAGGTGTTATGAGACCGGTTAAATTCAATCAGGATGGCATTTCTCCAACAACAGACGTAGAAGACATTACGGTTAAATTACAAAATGCTGCTGAACCTTACGCTGTAATTGATACAACTACCGCTTTGTTGAAAACAGACGGTACTGCAGTATGTACATTTTCCACTGCACCAGTTGGTTCATTCTATATTGTGGTTAGTACACAAAGTGCCATTAAGACATGGAGTGCTACTCCAGTGCTAGTGGGGCCAACCGCATTGTTTTATGATTTTTCAACAGGGGTCGATAAAGCCTATGGGAATAACATGGTTCAATTAGCGCCTGGGGTCTTTGGATTCTATTCGGGAGATTTTAATCAGGATGGCGTTATTGACAATAAGGATGCACCAAATTTATATAATGATATCGATGCTTCAGCGTTCGGAATACTTTCTACTGATTTGAATGGAGATGGTACTGTAGATAATGCCGATGCCCCAATTTACTATAATAATTCTGAAGGGTCTATCTATTCTCATGATCCTTATTATCCATAGTTACTTAATTATTCAAAGTAAATACGCCTCAAGAAATTGAGGCGTTTTTTTATGGGTTTTTTAATAATGCAATTTACCTCTTTAACACGGTGTTTTATGAGTTATTATATAGCAGTTGCTATTTTAAAATTGACTTGCTGCATTTTAACTGCGTGATTCTTTTCACTCTTATGAACTTATAATCAGTTGATCGGTTTTATCACATAATAGTATTTCTTGAAAGCATTTAAAGTTGCCTTAAATGGAATTACTTTAACCATTGTTACTCATGTAATTTATTGCATTTCATACTGCCTGATAATTAAATGACAACTAAATAATACAGGTTTTATCAAAATTTAATTGATTTCCTACTCTTGCTTGTTAAATTATTACATATATTTGTAAGAAAATATTTTATAAAATAAAAAATATTGCATTTAATCGATATTAATTGCTTTTAGTCGATAAAAAATACATAAAATTTAAAATAGATTTTATAAGTTTGCCTCATGCGTAAGAAAGATAGTATTAAAAAAGTCATTTAAAATTAGAAAATACCCTTTAATTAATAGTCCCAAAAAATAATTATAACAAACAAATGCATTTTATGAAAAAAATTACCCAATTAAATCGGTTTAAATTGTTTCTAAATCAATTACGTTTTTGGTCTAGAACAGTTCAA
>JANOXC010000145.1:0-14942 GCA_031418215.1 Bacteroidota bacterium | reverse complement strand
TTTGCTACCTTCGTTGAAAGCTGCTGAGAAACGATGGAAGCACATAAGTGCCCAAACACATTTTTGCGTTTTTTCAATACAAATGGCTCCTGTTTTTTTATTACGGCCGCTAGTGCCTTATCTTTCGAGAGGTGTTTTATGTATTCCATATGCTTGCTTAAACAGAAGGTAAATGTAATTGTTCTATCGCTGAGGTTGGCTTCATTCGCTTATTTTTGTATGCGAAAATCAACTGATGAAAATATTCAAATACATTGCCCTGTTTTTTTTATTACTCATAGCATCCTTCTTTGCCGTTGGCCTTTTAACTCCTTCATTGACCTATGAAAACAGTGTTGTTGTTGACGCTCCGGTTGAAAAAGCATTTGCGTTATTCATGGACACCTCGAAAATGAAGGAATGGGTGCCCGGATTTGTAAGCATCAAAGCTGACAGCGGGGCGCTTAATAACCCCGGCACCATATTAACCTTAATCCTCCTTCAGGATGGCCAACAATATGAAATGACTGAGACAATCACAACTATTAAACCTAATGAGCAATACGCCTATCAATTGGACAATACCGTGCTGCGTAATTTGGTTGATGTACGGTTCATTTCAAAAGGAAATCAAACGCAAATAACTTCAAATAATTTTGTCACCGGAAACAGCATCATTTGGCGATCTGTTTTTTACTTTTACAAAAAGGGATTTTATGAGCAAGGACAAAAAACTTATGATGACTTAAAGAAAATGATTGAACAGCAATAATAAATTTACAAACATCAAAAAGTTGCCTTCAATGCCAAGTTTTTTTGTAATTTAGAAGTTGCAAAATAGAGACACTAAGAATTTTTTTCGGCAATAAATAATCAATAAGAAACATCAACGGAAATATTTTACTTTCATAAATTCTTAATTCCTGACTCTTGATTCCTGACTCTTGAAAATATATTAAAAATCATTCACATTTAGATTTCACTTATGAAAAAAATTCTTCTTTATATTTTACTTTTTCTGTTTCAATTCTCCGGCATTGCACAGAACAATGACGAAGCACTGAAAGCAAACCTGAAAAAACACATTTCTACGCTGGCATCAGACGCTTATGAAGGCCGTGAAACCGGAACAAAAGGTGAGAAAATGGCTTATCAATATATCACTGATGCATTCAAGAAAGCGGGACTCGAACCAAAAGGCGAAACAGGATTTCTTCAGCCATTTACCTTTACACGATCAACAAAGCCGGGGTTAAACAATAGTATTAAAATCAATGGCACATTATTTAAATTAAGTGATGATGTCTATCCATTAGCAATGTCGGGGAATACAAGTAGTGTTGGCACACTTACCAAAGTAGGCTATGGAATACATGCACCTCAATTGGGATACGATGATTATAAAGACCTAAAAAACCTGGATAAGAAGATTTTTCTTATTCAAATGTCATATCCTGATGGTGAAAGCCCTCACTCCAAATATGCTGCTTATGACCTGAGGACTAGAATTGATTCCGCAATTGCCTATGGCGCTGCAGGTGTGATTGTAGTTAATTCAAACAAAGAAACAGAAGATCCAAAACAGATTTTTAAAAATAAAATCACGCCGGTAAACATCCCAGTACTCTTTGTGAAAGCTGCAGCTAAAGAAAAACTCAATGAAGGAGAAATGTGGTTCATTGAAATGGCAGCAGAATTAATAAAAGAAGAAGCAACAGGACATAATGTTATCGGCTTCATCAACAACAACGCAAAAAACACAGTGGTTATTGGTGCACATTACGACCATTTAGGGTTCGGAGATGATGAATCTTCTCTTTACAGAGGAGCCCCGGCAATTCACAACGGTGCTGATGACAATGCAAGCGGGACGGCTGCACTTATTGAACTTGCAGGAATATTGAAAAAATCTACTGACAAATCCAACAATTACCTATTCATTGCTTTTTCCGGAGAGGAAAAAGGATTGCTTGGTTCTAACTATTACACTAAACATCCGACATTGCCATTAGAAAAAATGAATTACATGATAAACATGGATATGCTTGGACGATTGAAACACGACTCTTCAACAGTAATCATTAACGGTGTTGGAACCTCCCCGGCCTGGAAGATCACAATGGATTATATAAAGATAGATAGTTTAAAAACGAAAACCACGGAATCAGGAGTTGGCCCTTCTGACCAAACATCTTTTTATCTCAAAGACATTCCTGCAATTCATTTCTTCAGCGGGACACAGAGTGATTATCATAAACCAAGTGATGATGAGCCCTTGATTAATTATGTTGGTGAAGCAAGAATTATTGATTACATATTGCAACTGATCCATCGTTTGGATGATAAAGGTAAGCTTGAATTCACCAAGACAAAAGATGACAGCAATGAAAATACACCACGTTTTAAAGTGACACTGGGTGTGATTCCTGATTACGCTTATGAAGGCGAAGGAATGCGCATTGACGGCATTACAGAAGGAAGGCCTGCCAGTAAAGCAGGTTTGTTGCAGGGTGATGTTGTAATCCAGCTTGGTGATTATGTTGTTACCGACATGACAGCTTATATGAAAGCTTTAAGTATGTTTAAAAAAGGCGATACCACAAAAGTTAAAGTGAAAAGAGGGAATGAAGAAGTGAATGCTGAAATTACATTTTAATCATTAAATGCTATTTGAAATAAAAAAGCTTTCTTAAAAAAAGGAAGCTTTTTTATTTCAACCAATTTACTGAATCACCATTTTTAATGCTTTTACTAATCCATTTTCATTTCTTAACTGAACCAGATAAACGCCATTGGCAAAAGCGCTCACATTAATTTCGTTATTTTCAATTGAAATTTCTTTCGATAGCAACTTTTTCCCAATCATATCATATACTTCATATATATATTGATGATCTGATGCATTGTTAACCTGAAGCGTTACTAAATCATTGACAGGGTTTGGGTACAAGCTAATTTCATCTTGTGCTATATCAGCAATCCTGCAATTAATAGTAATTGCTTTTGTCCTACTAGCTGCACTTCCACAACTATTGGTAGCAACAACAGCCACATTACCTGCCACACTTCCCCAATTAGCAGTAACGTTTGCTGTTGTTTGGCCACTCGTAATTGTTGCACCTGAAGGGACAGTCCAATTGTAATTAACTCCGGCCTGGGAAACAACGCTTAATGGTATTCCTGTTTGATTTAAACATACTGTTGAAGTGCCTGATATCGATGCCGGGCGTGCAGGTAATGTAGTAACACCGCTGAGCGTCCTGCTTGCGCTGCTGCCACAAGTATTATTAGCTGAAACAGAAATTGTTCCGCTTCCTGTTCCTGTAAAATTAACATGGAGAGAATTGGTATTCTGACCGCTGGCAATCGTTGCAAATGCCGGGACAACCCATGTATAACCTGTGGCTCCTGTAGTAGAAGCAGCAACGGAATAAACTGCATTTAATACAGCACAATTATTATTTAATGGCCCACTTATGGTTCCCGGTGTTGAAGGGACACTTCGAACGGAAACTGACCCGGCAGTACTGTTGCCACAAACATTTTGTGAAGCAACCGTTACATTACCGGTTGCAAAAGGAAGCGGAAAAGTAATTTGTACGCTGTTTGTTCCTTGCCCAGTAATAGAAGATCCTGCAGGGAACGTCCAGCTATAACTTGTTGCCCCGGTAGCAGCAGGCGCCGTATAAGGATGTGTTGTTCCTGCGCAAACTGCTAAACGATCGCCGGTGATGGATGAAGGAGTAGCAGGGAGACTGCGCAAGGCAAGTGTACGATTTGAACTGTTGCCAATACAATTTCCTGAACTTACCGTTAAACTCCCTGAAACCCAACTGCTGTTAAAACTCAACTGAATGGAATTAGTTCCTGCACCGCTCAATATGGAGGTGTTTGCAGGGATTGTCCAATTATATATAGTAGCATTGTTATCTAAGAGAACAGTATATGTTTGTGTTGAACTGCTGCAAGCAGTTGTTATTCCACTAATACTTGCAGGTGTTGAAGGTGCAGTAGTAAGCAATACGAGTGGCTTACACAATGGCACACTGCTTCCACAAATATTCACTGCGCTCACGCAAACATTTCCACCAGAAAAAGTGGGTCCAAAATTTAATGCTATGCTTTCGGTAGAAGAAGAACCTGTTACACCGGTTGGCAAAGTCCAGTTGTAACTTGTGGCGCCGGCTACAACAGGAACACTATATACAATGCCACTTTGATTTCTGCAGGCTGACGACTGGCCAACAATCGCAAGTGGTGTCGGCGGAGAATTTCCACCTGCCGTTTGAACCGTAAAAGAACCTGATGCTGAACAACTACCGTTTGTTACCGTAACACTATATGATCCTGCAGCAACAGCTGTAATATCTTCTGTAGTTGCACCATTCGACCAGCTATAATTAATTGGAGCATTTAACCCCGTAACTGTTAGGTTAATACTGCCATTACTTAGGCCACAACCGGCATTATTGATAGATGCTAATAAAAAAGGCGAAGCGACATTTACATTTACATCATCGCTTGCTGAACATCCCAATACGTCGGTAACAGTCACAATATAAGCTGTTGTGGAAGCTGGTAATGCAGAAGGATTATTGATAGCAGCATTCGACAGTCCTGTTGCCGGTGACCAGCTGTAAGCATTGATTGCATTTGCTTGAATGGAAAGCGACCACTTCCAAAGTGTCCCGACATCCAATCCTCCCAAATCTGAAATTTCTAATTTCCATGTTCCATTGGCTGATCCGGTTAAATTATTGAATGCTTGCTGTGGCGCAAATGTTCCATTAAATGGAGCTGTACCGGAGGCTATTGGTGTAAAGCCAGTCTTGAAAATAGTATGCAAATAATTAACGCCTGCTCCGCCCCTTCCTGAAACCAATATAATTTCCGATCCATTGGGTGCTACGAGCCTGATATCGAGATCCCCATCATAAGAATGTGTAAGACTGTCAATTATTACTGTAACAACTGCATTGGCATTTGTTGCGCCATTGATATTGATGCTGGAAAAAACAGCAGCAGCAGGGTAATCCGGAATTGGTAAAGAAGTGTTGTTAACTCCAGTGTTCAATCCTTGTCCTGCTATCCCTGCAATTGCATTTAAGTTGGCTGCAACTCCTTGGCAAATGGAAACATCTGCACCTGCATTAATATTCGGTAATGCATTTATAGTTACATCAATCGTTGGCGCTCCAACGCATCCGTTGCTGTCAGTCACCAAACAAGTATAAACACCGGCAACATTTGCTGCAGCATTTGCAATTACAGGAGATTTCAGCGTTGAAATATATCCGTTAGGACCACTCCAGGAATAACTGACTCCGCCGGATGCAGAGAGTTGGACATTACCACCAAGACAAGTAGCCCCAATGGTTGTGGCTTGCGCATTTGCATTGAGCTGTAAACCGAAAACACCAACGGCATCCCATGCATTTTTTACTGAAACAGCTTCAGGTGAACAAATTCCAAACAAATCAGACGCTGATTTCAAAGCATAAAATGCTGCATCAGCATACGTTGCTGAAGGGGATAAATAAACCGTATTATTACGATAGGCAATCCTTCGTGCTTTTTCAATACCAATACCTGCAACATTATATATAAAGCCAACATCATTCGTTCCTGATCCACCGGAGACCAACAGATAAAACCAAAAGTTCTGCACTCCGGAATTGGTATGTACACCACCGTTATCTGCTGTACCATTGTACCAACTAGTGCCATGATAAGTATCGGGATTCCCGGCTAAATTGGGATTGTTCATGTATCGCAATGCATCACCGGCAGTTCCCGGAGTATAACATTTCGCTCCGATCTTCCATGTTGCCGCTAATGGATTTACATAAAAATCGATGGCCTTTCCAAAAATATCGCTGAATGATTCATTCAATGCACCTGATTCGTTGGAGTAAATCAGTCCTGAAGAATTTGCAGTAACACCATGTGTAAGTTCATGCCCGCATACATCCAGTTCTGTCAATGCAGTAAATGTTGTTCCATCACCATCGCCGTATGTCATGCGAACGCCATCCCAAAAAGCGTTATTGTATGCATTCGAATAATGTACGTAGGAGCGCATTGCTGAACCCGCATTATCATAACTGTTACGGCCATGAACAGCAAGGTAATAATCATAAGTTTTCTCTGCTCCCCAATGAGCATCCAGAGCGGCATTATCCTGATTAGTAACAGAGGTCCAGACATTGTCTGCATCAGTAAAATCAATGGCAGCACCGTAACCAGTTCCTTTTTGCATATTGTATGTTTCCACAACGGCGCCTCTACTATTATCTCTCAAACGAAACACATTCGCTGAAACACTATCCGTTGTAAATGACTGTGTTCCATTATATTTTGTGTTGCCTGTTCCGGTTGTTGCTATATTACAAATACGGTTTTCTTTATATATAATTTCCCCGTTTGTTGCATTTACATAAATATAATTACGACTTAAAGGGTCAATTGCATAAATATCAAACTTCCAACATAAAACAGCTTTGGGGGATTTCAAATATACATTACCCGGAAAGACAACAAGCGTCCCTTTTGGCAACCACGTAGCCGTTAAGTTGTTTTGCTCAGTACGTAATAATGCTTCCTCCACAGGATCTTGCCATAAATACTTCCTGGCATTGATGTTCTTCAATGCTGCTTTGAAAGCCGACTCAACACTTAAAACCGGATTTATATCCAGCGCACCAATCGTATAAAACAATCCGTTAGCAGAAGAAACAAAACCGTTATTTTCATGTAGGAAATATTTTCCCATTTCAACAATAAGTCCTTTATACATTTGCTGATATCGCAGGTGCCTCATTCCTAATTCATCACTGTCCATTTTTTCCAACCTGAAAGCATCATATTGATTCATCCCTAAAAGATTTTTCAATGACTCCATCATTGAAGCAATGTTTATTGAACTCCCTGGTGTAAGGCTGATAAAAACCGGCGAATTAGTCTGTTGATCAATTTTTACCTCATTAGCTTGCGGAAATATTGCTTCTGCCGCCTGACCGCTAAATACTTGCGAAAAAGAAAATTGTATGCTAAAGAATGAAATTACTAATAAGAGTACTTTTTTCATAATTTAAAATAATGTAGTAAAAGGTTTGGGTTTAAAACTATTGTAAATATAGTTGTTTTAAAATTACCCTGCAAGCCATTTCATTGATAGCTTTGTACCTTGAAACAGGCTTATTAAAAAACAAAAATGGAATACAGAAAATTAGGCAATACAGGCATACAAGTAAGTGCAATGTCCTTTGGCACCTGGCTCACTTTTGCAAAACAAATTGACTACAGTACTGCCGACGAGCTGATCAGTGTAGCTTATGAGGAAGGAATTAATTTTTTCGATAATGCTGAGATCTATTCACGTGGTAAAAGTGAAGAAGTGCTTGGACAAATATTAAAATCAAAAAACTGGGCGCGTAGTTCCTACATGGTCTCCAGCAAGGTCTTTTGGGGATATGAAGAAGGGAAGCCCACTCAGAAGGGACTCAGCCGTAAACATATCATCGAAGGCTGTCATGCTGCAATGAAACGACTGCAGGTTGATTACATTGATTTGTTTTTCTGTCATCGTCCCGATAAAAACACTCCCATTGCAGAAGCAGTATGGGCAATGAATACATTATTGCAACAGGGGAAAATTTTGTATTGGGGAACATCGGAATGGAGCGCTGCGGAAATTATGCAAGCGCATTTGGAGGCAGCACGCAATCACTTAATCGGTCCGGTGATGGAGCAACCGCAATACAATATCTTCGAACGCAAAAAAATGGAAAATGAATACCTCCACCTGTTTAACAATGAAGGTATGGGAACAACCATCTGGTCGCCATTGGCTTCCGGTTTATTGAGTGGAAAATATACACGTAAAGATCCGGGCGAAACAAGGCTAAGCATGAAGGGATTGGAATGGTTGCGTCAACAGCAATTGACAGATGCAAAAATGGAAAAGGTTAAAAAGCTCAAATTGATTGCTAAAAAAATGGACGTGACACTGGCACAATTATCCATTGCATGGTGTCTGAAAAATAACAATGTAAGTACGGTAATTCTTGGCGCCAGTAAACCGCAGCAACTGAAGGAAAATTTTGGAGCGCTAAAACTTTTGCCAAAACTCACTGAAAAAATATTGCAGGAAATAGATAAAGTGGCAGATAACAAGCCCGTACTCCCTGAATATTAATGATTACTTTTTTAGCCGTAATAATTTCAGTTATAGATGCAACGTCATCTCCAATTTGGATCATTTTGCAAAGTAAAAAACCAAGTCTTGATTCTTGGTTCTTGATTCTAACTTCTATATCGTCGCTATTACTTTCAACTCAATAGCAATTGGCGTTGGCAGGCAATTAATCTCAAGGGTTGTCCGGCAGGGCAAATTATCTTTGAAAAATTCTGCATATACTTTATTATATATCTGGAAATCGTCTTTCATATTGGTTAAAAAGACCGTTACATCCACAATTTTATCCCAGCTGCTTCCTGCATCTTCTAATATATATTTTATGTTTTGAAAAACGGCGCGACATTGCACTTCAATATCATAGGAAATTATTTTTCCAACAGCATCCAATTCTACACCGGGTATCTTCTTACTCCCTTTTTCTCTTGGTCCTACACCGGAAAGGAATAACAAGTTGCCTACTCTCCTGGCATGCGGATATAAGCCTACAGGCTCCGGTGCGCGCGATGAATTGATTTTTTCTTCACTCATAATTTATATATATAAAGAAAGATTAACGAACTATTTTCCATTCCTGCTCCAATTCCCAATTGGACCTAACAGTAATTTCCTGCTCATAATAATAAACTTTTTCCGGAGCAATCTTTTTCAGGTAGTTCCCAGTATCCCATCGTCCGTTGTTATTGCTGTCATCAACAAGACATAATCGGTATTTAGCAGGATCCAATGCTTTGAATTCATATTTCCCGGATGCAGTAATCTTCGTTTGATTTACAACGCCAGCTTCCCCTTTTATCAATTGCAAAATAAAGTTTCCTGGTGGAAGATCAGTTATCATCAGCTCCAGTGTTCCAAATTCTGCTGAACTCTTTACCGGAAAAAACAATTGAATGGTGTCGTTTGCAATGCCCATAAAATCTACTACAGCTCCCGGAAGCAATGTTAACTGATAGCGACGCTCCTCCTTCCATTTTGTGGTTACCAACAATTTACGCCTCAATGTATCAGAAAAAGTCAGACCGAATTTCTCAACAGGTACTGAATCTTCTTTCAATAAAAATTGGCCCGCATTAAGTTGGACAATAGGATTCTTAAATAGCATTTCAAGGTTGGAAAATGGCTTTAACCCTGTACTGGCAGAACTGCTTTCAATAAAAAAATATTTTGCATTAACAGCTTCACCACTACCTCTGCCCTTTGATTTAGCAGACTGGGATTTAGACAACTCGATTCTTACTGTATCAACAACAGCATTGCTGTTTAGTACTTTTATATATAAAGAATCCTGAAGTGTATCGGCACACCAGATATATACAGTGTCGTGTCCGGAACTCCATGATTCAAGATATGCAGGTTGCTGATTGTTTAAAGGTGTTAAGGAAGCAGAATCTGATGTTTTGTTCATTAATACACTCCACCTTTTATCACCTGTATAATTAATTTTCCTGATATATAAACCTGTTGGCTGTTCAGTAAAATAATTTAATACCACTTCATTTGAATCCGGAACTACCAATTGAGAAAGTGAGATGTCTTCTTCCACCGGACTGTCACAAATATAATTTGAGTTCTTGTCATTCAGGGCTACCATCATATATTGTCCCGGACCGATATTATTCATTCTGAACTCCCCATTCTCATTCGTACGGGCAAAATAATCGGGTTTGCTTTTTAAGGGCAGCGAATCATCGAAGTTTCGATACAATAAAACACAGATTCCTTTTTCCCCTTTTTGTTTGTAAGCATCCAAGGTTTTTCCTTTAATAAAAAGCGAGTCGAGGATACTGCCGGTTGAAAACACATATTGAAATGACTCAATAGCATTATTTTCATGAATGTCGGCAATGGCCTTTCCGAAGTTAAGTGTGTAAGTTGTATTAATTCTTAAATTCTCAGGCAGTTCAATAATCAATGACTTTTTCTTAGCATTGATAACGGGAGGAGGATCCATCAATGGAGAAACGATTAATTGTTTCTGTAATTCATTCAGCTGAATATATTCATCAAAATCAATGACCACCTTTTTGTTTTTAAAGTTGATGGAATAATTCGGAGGCTCAAAAGACTGCGGTGCCGGTGGTTTTTCATCTTTTTTTCCACCGGTCGGCGTAACGCGGTTAGCGCACGATGAAAAAATATATATAAGTCCAGCAATATATATCAACGACCATCTATTACCCTTCATCAAAGCAGTGATTCAATTAAACTTACAACCTGTTGCAAATATTGCTGATCAACAACATCAAAATGTGCCAATTGTTCACTGTCTGCATCAACAATAATATTTACTTCTCCATCCTTAAAAACCGGAAGTACAATTTCCGATTTCGATAATGAGCTGCAGGCGATATGTCCGGGGAATAACATGACATCAGCCACCACGATTACCTTCTTCTCTTTCCAGGCTGTGCCACAAACTCCTTTTCCATATCCGATGCGTGTACAGGCTAACGGACCCTGAAAAGGACCCAACACCAATTCATTGCCTTTCACAAAATAAACACCTATCCATAAAAATCCCATAGCCTCTTTCAAAGCAGCCATCAGGTTAGCCAGGTTGGCTATTAAATCCGGTTCCCCTGCCACCAGTGCTTTCAACTGGGGAATTAGCAATTCATATTTCTCCTTCTTCGTTGCATTTGCTCCGGCAAGGCTCAGCGTATCAGCCATTACATTTAAATTCTGACAGCAAATATAGAATTATGCTCAAAGCGATGTGCTTAACGTGCAGCATAAGCCATGGCAGCAATACTCACTCTTACTCCTTTAACCTTTAATAGCTCCTCTGCACAAGACACCAGCGTGGAGCCCGTGGTAATCACATCATCCACCAACAATATGTGTTTATTGATAAGCAAGTCGGCATTGATCACCTCAAAAACACGGTTTACATTTTCAAACCGCTCAAAACGATGCTTTCTTGTTTGTGTCTCTGTATGCCTGCGTCGTTGCAACAAATTAGAACAAGTCGTTTTGTAGGCATCAGCCAAACCAATGGCAATTTGTTCACTTTGGTTATACCCTCTTATCCGGATTTTATTGATGTGCAATGGCACAGGGACGATGGTCTCCACATTTTTATACAATGCGCTGGCCTGTAAATCAATGCCCAACATCCGACCAATTTTATGACCAACCTCCGGCTTACCCTTGTATTTCAAAGCATGGATGAGTTGCTGCACCTTCTCCCCTTTGTTAAAATAATAATAAGCAGTGGCAGCCTCGACAGGCACTTTGCCCCAAAAATGTTTAATAACCGGGTTGATGGGGTCGAGGTGGAAATTTGTCCTTGGCAGGTGCATGATGCAGCTTAGGCAGATCACTTCCTCGCCTTTTACCATACTATTTCCACAAGCCCGGCAGATATCGGGATAGAGCAGCGATACAAAATCGCCAAAAAAAGAAAACATAAGCGCATAGGTTAGACTGTAAATATGGGGATAATTTGATGATTTGAAAATGTGATAATTTGAAAATGAGGGGAATAGAAAATCGCAACTAGTGTGGTATTTCTACCTCTAAATTAATATTAATGGATACGATTTATGAAAAACCAACTGCCTATAAAAAGAAATTGGCTATCAGAATACTGATAGCCAATTCAAAGTTAATGATTTAGTACCCGGGATCGGAGTCGAACCGATACAACCGTGAAGTTACAGGTGTTTGAGACCAGCGCGTCTACCAATTCCGCCACCCGGGCAAAGGACATTGAACTGCGAAGGTATGTTTTTTAAGAATTACTAGCTCCATTTTTTAAAAAATTGGGGACACTAAAAGTCAGAGGCCCCTTGCTTAAAATTCTCAACAGGCGTACTAATGATTCATATCCTTGCAATAACAGCTATGTTCATTTACCTTTATCATAATTTTCTAAAATCAATTTAATAAAGCCATGATCAATATAGGCGCCTTATTAATTCCAGTTTTTTTATTGGTGATGGCTATTGAATGGGTTGTAAGTTACACCAGAAGGGATAAAAGATACACTGCCGAAAACACCACAATGAATCTTACCATTGGTGCAATCGACCAGATAGGCTCGCTGATATATTTTACCTTGCTATATTTTGTTTTGCAATATGCATACAATCATTTCCGTCTTTTTACGACAACTAATATATGGTACCAATGGATTGGAGGCTATCTTGCTGTTGATTTTTTATCGTACTGGTACCATCGTTTTTCACATAGAATAAATATACTATGGGCTGGTCACATAACACATCATTCCTCAGAATTTTTTAATTTCTCCAATGGATTCCGGACCTCTCTCTTCCAGGGTATCAATAGAATAATTTTCTGGGCGCTGTTGCCTGTTTTTGGCTTTTCTCCAATCATTTTAGTGCTCATTCTAAAGGTTTCCGGATTGTTTGATTTCATTGTGCATACAGAATATATCCCTAAGCTACCATTCCTTGAAAAAATATTTGTGACCCCGTCATTGCATCGTGTTCACCATGGCAAAAACGAACTATATATAGATAAAAACTATGGTTCTACATTTATCATTTGGGATAAATTGTTTGGCACGTTTCAGGAAGAAACAGAAAAAGTGAAATACGGAATTACCAGCGATTATTTGGATAACAATCCAATTACCGCAATAACCTATTACTATCAATATTTATGGAAAACAATGAAATCGGCAGCATCATGGCCTGATAAAATTAAAATTTGGTTTATGCCACCTGAATGGAAACCGGGACAACCGCCGCTACAGCATTTAGCTTTCCAGAGGGGGAAAACTTTTATTTCACCAGTTTTGAAATCATATGCGTATTTTCAGCTTCTCTGCAGTGTTACCGGTTTAATTTCAATGTTGGTTTATAAGAATTTTTTGACAGGTTGGGAAGTTTTCCTTTTTTCCTTCCTGGGAGTTTACACTATGACCAATGTCACAATGATTTTGAATGAAAGCATTAAAGCTTCTTTTGAAAAACAGGAAATGATACGATTGCTTTTTGGCATATTGTTGGTGATTATAACTTTGGTCATTCATGTTAAAATTTATTTATGGTTCCTCCTTTTATTCCTGTTGATTTCCATTTTTCTTATGGCTCAAACTCATTATTCTATCAAAGCAAGTGTTAGGTGAGTTGAAAGTCCTGGAGTAAACGGGCTTTTATTTGTTTATTGCAATGGCTTTTTAGTAATGCTTAAGTATTAACCGCTTTTAACATTTTGAATAAAGGCCGTCAACGTTAATAAACTAATTTTGAGGCCCAAGATTTTATTAAATCAGTTGTATCCATTGAGACGCCCTTTATCAATTAACAGATGCATACTTTTAATGGTTTCCTTGCAATTGCTGTGTTTTTCCCTAAAGGGGCAATATAGAGTGGAGGCATATCTGGAATCGGCAAAAAAAGATATTGACCAAAGCAATTTTGCTGATGCCATTAAAAAATTAAATATCTGCATCAACGCTGAACCTTATAATGTAATCCCCTATTTTTTTAGAGCAGCTTGTAAATATTCATTGTTCGATAATATTGGGGCGGAGCAGGATTTTACTACTTCCCTTACCAGTTACAACCCTTATTATTACGATGCCTGTCATTATCGATCGCAAGTCCGTTATCGTCTGAGTAATTATACTGGCGCACTGGAAGATCTTAATAAGGTAATTGAATTCCAACCCAAAGAGCCTAAATTATATATCGAAAGGGCATTTATTAAATTAGCATTAAATGATTTTCCTGCCACTATTGCAGATTGCAACAAAGCTTTGCAGTGGAATATTCTTACTGAGGATGTCTTTTTATGCAGGGCTGCCGCGGAGGATGCACTTGCCAACTATGACAATGCACTTTGCGATTATGACATTGCAATAAAAATGAATCCGAGTAATTTAGATGCTTATGTAAGAAGAGGCATTACAAAATTTAAGCAAGGTAATTGCCTTGATGCGATTCAGGATTACAACATTTGCATTCAAAAGGATTCTTCTTACACTTTTGCCTATTACAACAGAGCTGAGGCAGCGCTAAAATTAAATGACAACAAATCAGTCTTGCGTGATTACAACATGGTTTTGCAATATGAGCCGGATAATTCCTATGCTTACTTTAACAGGGGTGTTTTATATTCCAATATGCAGCAATATAAAAAAGCAATAGAGGACTTCAACAAGGTATTACTTATTAATCCAGATAATGTTCAGGCATTGTTCAATCGTGCCAAATTGAAAAAAACCAATAAAGATTTAAAAGGCGCCATAAAAGATTATGACAAAATCATCAAATTGTATCCTTACTTTTTAGAAGCCTATTATAACCGGGCCGAAATTAAATTTCTTTTGCATGATGTTGCCGGCTCAAAAAAGGACATGGAAACAGGTCAAATGATGAGTGATGTATTTCATGCAAAAAGCAACTCACAGCTTAGTCGTGATTCAACACTGATTGCTGGTTTGTTCCGACTCAGTGCTGATTTTGAACAAACTCCAAAAACAGCAATTGACACATTAAACATTCAATTCCAGTCATTTTTTTATATTTCAGAAAATAATGAACTAGAAGAAGTACATTCCATTAACAGTCATCTGCTGAATAAAATTAATAAGCTTGAAAATAAATCATTTGTTTTCACAAACAATGAGTTAAAAACTGACGGTACATTTTCCAATAATTCAAAGAGTAAAGCCATAGACTGGACAGAAGCTATCCGAAAAACAAACAGCTATTTTATTAATGATGCCAAAGAATACATTAAAACCCTTATCAGTGATGACACACTTAACCCATTGGCGTTTTTTCAGCGT
>JANOXC010000144.1:0-22391 GCA_031418215.1 Bacteroidota bacterium | reverse complement strand
GTAAAAGAACAAAGAGCTTGCTGCCCACAGTCATCTGTGGCAGAAAAAATAACCACATGGTCACCTGCAGTACCGATACCTGGTGTCCAATTAAACACCGCATTTACAGGGTTGCCATTAATAGGCAAGCTAGGAGTCATTGTAGCGCCAGTTGGTAATCCTCCAGTATTTAATGTCACAATATCAGCTGCATCAGGATCTGATGCGCTTACAGTAAACGAAACAGGTTGTCCTTCCTTTGCATTTATTACACTGGCACAAGTTGGAGAAGGGGCAATGAAAACAGGAGCTAAATTGCCTTGTACACATGTCACAATTTCAATTAAAAAATCAACCGCTACCTGTGTTCTTAACGCTCCTGTATTTGCATCTCTGTCTTCAATAATGACCTGACAGGAATATAGATCTCCCACGTTAAGAGCTGAGGTATTCCAGGAAACAAGTCCTGTAAGACTGTTAATTGTTAAACCTGTAGGTTGGTTAAATGACCCATTGCCTGCAGCTTCAGCACCGGTAGCTAAACGAAAACTTAGCGTAGTGTTAGGATCAGGATCAGCAGCGGGAACTAAAAAAGTGGAAAGAGCGCTTTGCTTCAGATTAACAATTGCAGGAAGTGAACTTACAGGAGATCGGTTTCCTGAAGTGGTTTCTACATAAGTTAACAAACGATAAAAACCATCAGGATTGTTTTGTTCAACTGAAGTACGTGCATTGGTATTAATTTCTGCAAGCCAGGGTATGCCTCCATTATTTGCTGATGCATAAGTATGATCAATGGTAGTTTTTGTTGCATCTGATGGATCGATGGCACGGCCGATAATCCAGTCCTCGGCAACATCAACAGCAATAACCCTGTATTGTAAAGTAGGGGTGAAGCTTCCATCACCAAAGATGAGGCTTGTGTTGCCCACAGTTTCTGTAATAACATCACCAATATTTGGCGCACCGTAACCACTCCTGCGGAAAGCATCTATGAGTGTAAACCGTACGGTATTACCGGATACTTTTTGCCATGTTAAATGGCCATAACGGAAATGAGTTGCATTGGCCAACTGTGGATGAAGAAATAATAAGCTTGAAAGAAAGAATGCCAAACGCAGCATTAATTTACTTATCGCTTTCTTTGAGCTTGGCTGAGGTAGTTGTTGAATCATTATTTTTTTGAGATTTTCAAGATGAATTGGTGAAATATTAGGTTTGCTTTTTCAGTTAATTTGAAAAGGCTAAATAGCCGTTAAATAAGTAGCTGGAACTAAAGTACTAGATAATGCCACACAATAATTCGCCAATTACTATTAATTTGGTGAACTACATAAAATCATCCTATGAATGGATTGTTATTAACTGCGAAAAAGTGGCTATTCGGTCGGAATTTACCTAGCATAATGTAAAATCAGGAAGTCAATATTTAAAGATCAAAAATAGCAACACCGAATCTTTATTTATTGTTA
Organism: Bacteroidota bacterium; assembly: GCA_031418215.1. Classification (GTDB taxonomy): domain Bacteria; phylum Bacteroidota; class Bacteroidia; order AKYH767-A; family OLB10; genus JANOXC01. The sequence goes on along the minus strand of JANOXC010000144.1, from coordinate 20,940 downwards.
AAATTCCTCTCAATAAAAGAGTTGAAACCAATTAATCCCTTTAATAATTCAGGAAAATGGGAATAAAAAAAACGAGATGAACGATCATCCCGTTTTATTTATTCGTTTTATATAAATAACATTACTTTTTCAAAATTCTAGCTCTCTTTCTTCGACATCCGTTTACGGACATTGTCATCCAGGTAAATTTTACGCATACGCAATGATTTTGGTGTGATCTCCAAATATTCGTCTTTCTCTATATATTCCATCGATTCTTCCAGAGAAAAGTGAATGGCCGGTGTGATACGAACGTTATCATCACTTCCGGATGCACGCATATTGGTCAGCTTTTTTGCTTCACAAACATTAATAACCAAATCATCAGGACGAATATGCTGACCGATTATTTGTCCGCCATAAACGGCATCCGTAGGATCAACAAAAAAGAAACCACGATCCTGCATACGATCAATAGAGTAGGGAGTGGCAACACCATTTTCTTTAGCTAATAAAACACCGGCAATACGGCCTTGAATTGGGCCTTTCCAAGGTTCATACGCTTTGAATCTGTGTGCCATAGTCGCGCGGCCTGCCGTTGCTGTTAACACATTACTTCGCAAACCGATGATACCGCGTGATGGAATTAAAAACTCCAGGTGTTGTAAATCACCTTTAGGTTCCATAATCAATAATTCGCCTTTTTTCTGAGTAACTAACTCAATTACCTTTCCTGAAACTTCTTCCGGAACATCAACAGTTAATGTTTCAATAGGTTCATGACGCTGGCCATCAATTTCTTTAATTATAACTTGCGGCTGGCCAACTTGCAACTCATATCCTTCCCTGCGCATGGTTTCAATAAGGATGGATAAATGCAATACACCACGGCCAAAAACAAGATAAGAATCCGGTGAACCGCTTTCTTCCACTCTCATGGCAAGGTTTTTTTCTAACTCTTTAAAAAGACGGTCACGGAGATGTCGGGATGTGACGAAACGTCCTTCTTTTCCAAAAAACGGAGAAGTATTAATAGTGAAAAGCATACTCATAGTAGGCTCATCTACACTAATTGAAGGCAAAGCTTCCGGGTTTTCGAAATCAGCAACGGTATCGCCAATTTCAAAATCTTCAATACCGGTTAATGCGCAAATATCCCCACAACGAACTTCAGTTACTTTTTTCCTGCCAAGACCTTCAAACACAAAAAGTTCTTTGATTCTGGTTTTCTGTATAACACCATCCCGCTTCATCAGCGAAACAGGTTGATTTTCTTTTAAAATGCCCCTACTAACCCTTCCAATCGCAATCCGTCCTACGAAAGAAGAGAAGTCTAATGAAGTGATAAGCATTTGTGAAGTACCTTCATAAAATGGAGCCGGTGGAAAATATTCTATGATTTCATCAAGTAAAACGAGGATATCTTCAGATTGGTTTTTCCAGTCTTTACTCATCCACCCATGCTTGCTGGAGCCATATACAGTAGGGAAATTCAACTGTTCTTCTGTAGCGTCCAAATGGAAGAATAAATCGAAAACCTTTTCAAGAACTTCATCGGGGCGGCAATTTTCTTTATCAACTTTATTGATAACTAGAATAGCACGCTTACCCATTTCAAGGGCTTTGCTGAGTACAAACCGTGTTTGAGGCATCGGTCCTTCAAAAGCATCAACAAGCAGTAAAACACCATCAGCCATGTTTAGTACTCTTTCTACTTCACCACCAAAATCGGCGTGACCAGGAGTGTCTATTATGTTGATTTTAACATCTTTATAAACAACTGAAACGTTTTTAGCTACGATGGTAATACCTCTTTCACGTTCGAGGTCATTATTATCCAGAATGAGGTCACCGGTATACTGATTCTCACGAAATTGTTGGGTCTGGTGTAAAATTTTGTCAACCAGGGTAGTTTTTCCGTGATCAACGTGGGCAATAATGGCAATATTACGTATGGGATTCATTATAGATTTGAAATTGAGGGTGCAAAAGTAGCGTTTTAAGGCTTATGTTCGACATAATTGTTATCGTTAATGCATTCAATACTTTTGCACCATGAAATTATATCCTCCGGTTTCGCTGTCAACACTCGCTCAATTGATAGATGGTAAAATATTAGGCGATGGCAGCATGATGGTAACAGGCATCAATGAAATACACCGAATTGAAAAGGGCGATCTTACTTTTGTAGACCATCCGAAATATTATGATAAAGCTTTGAATTCAGCGGCAACATTCATCATCATTAATAAGGAGGTTGCAGTTCCCGAAGGAAAAGCGTTGATTTTTTCTGATGATCCATTTCGCGATTATGTTTTTTTATGCAGGAAGTTTATGCCTTTTGTAGCAAGTCAAAATGATATTCACCCAACCGTGAAAATTGGAAAGGGAACTGTTATTCAACCCAATGTTTCTATTGGCCCGAATACTATTATTGGGGATAATTGCCTGTTGCATTCAGGGGTTGTAATATATGATCATTGTATTGTCGGGCATAATGTAATAATTCATGCCAATGCTGTTTTAGGTTCTGATGCCTTTTACTTTAAGCGTAGAACTGATTTTTATGACAAAATGCATTCCTGCGGAAGAGTAGTTGTCCACGATAATGTAGAGATTGGCGCAGCATGTACCATAGATAGAGGAGTTTCTTCCGATACAATTATTGGTAAAGGAACAAAAATGGATAACCATGTGCACGTTGGTCATGATACGGTGATTGGTGCCAACTGTTTGTTTGCCGCCCAGGTAGGAATTGCAGGCTGTGTAAATATTGAAGACAATGTAATATTATGGGGTCAGGTTGGTGTGCAAAAAGACCTTACCATTGGTGCCGGAGCAGTTGTGCTTGGGCAAAGTGGCATTCCCAAATCTTTACAAGGTGGAAAAACATATTTCGGAAGCCCTACGCAGGATGCAAGGGAAAAGATGAAAGAATTAGCACTGATCAAGCGCTTGCCTGAGATTGTTGAAAAATTAAAATGATTGTGCAACAAGTATCATTATACTGGAATAGCTTCGCATGAATGCAGCCTTTAAGAACATTGGAAAAAAAGACAACTTCTGATTTATATATTAAGCAACTGCAACTGCATTGGTTATTGCAGGTTACGAAGGCAATTAATTATAATTTACCCAGTGATCAGCTTTTTGAAGTATATGAAACGGTAATGCGTGATCATTTAAAAGTTCGAAAACTTGCCCTATTTGTTCATGAAGGTCAATGGAGTCAGATTTTATCGTACGGTTTAAGTGAGGAGCTGGTTTTAGATGATCTTGATAAGCGATTTGCGGAATTAAATTCAATGGAGTTTAACAATCTGCAAATGCCTGCCTGGGTGGAAGGATTTGAAAGTATCATCCCGGTGTTTCATAATCATCAGTCGTTGGCTTATGCTTTTATTGGCGATTTGCAGCATGACGAAATCATTTCACTAAAGGAAATTCTTCCTTTCATTCATACGATTACAAATATTATTGTAATAGCTATTGAAAATAAGCGCCTCACGAAAGAAACCATTAACCAGGTGCAGATGCAAAAAGAGATGGAACTGGCGGCAAAGATGCAGACCATGTTGTTCCCGGCTCACTTGCCTAAAAATAAACACATTGATGTAGCAGCAACTTATTTACCGCATCAACATGTCGGGGGCGACTATTATGACTATATAGAATTAAATGAAAATGAATTGCTGATTTGTCTGGCTGATGTTTCAGGAAAGGGGATGTCTGCAGCATTACTCATGTCGAACTTCCAGGCTAACTTGCATGCCAAAGCGCACTATTCGAAGTCGCTGCAGGATTTGGCTATTGAATTAAATGCAGCAGTAAATAAAAGTGCAAAAGGTGAAAAGTATATCACAGTTTTTATTGCGATTATCAATACACAAACACAAATTATTAATTATTTGAATGCAGGTCATAATCCGCCTATACTTTGTATCAACGGGGAATTTAAATTACTTGAAAAAGGAACAACGGGATTGGGCATGTTTGAGGAATTACCTTTTATTGAAGATGGTATGGCATACTTTCCAAAAGGGGCAACGCTGTTTTGTTATACAGATGGATTTGTAGAACAGGAAAATGAGCGTGGTGAAATTTTTGGGCTGGATATGATAACTGATTCTCTTCGCCGTCATGCTGATGTATTCACAATGAAAGATCTTCATTTTAGAATGATTGATGAATTCAATAAATTCAGTGCTAAGGCGGAAGCATTGGATGATGTAACGTTGTTGAGTTGCAAGTCGGTGTAGACAGGCTTGGCAGGGCTGTTTTTATAAATCAGAATATTAATAACAGATTAAAATGTTTTCACCTCTACCTCTAAAACTGGCAGGCTTAAGAGAAAAATTAGGCAACACTGTATTTACTTTGTTGGATGTTGGTGCAGGAAATCATTCGGCCACTACAATCAAGAAACATTTGCCTAATTGCCGGTATTTTGGAATTGATATTGTAAAGGATTACAACAATGACGAAAAGGATTTCCAATTAATGGAAGGGTTTTGGGAAAAGGATCTAACAAAACTTGACTTTGATGACATACCCGACAATTTTTTTGATGCGATCATAATGAATCATATTATTGAACATCTTACGAATGGAGATGCTGTAATTAAGTTGCTGATTACAAAATTGAAGAAGGGCGGTTATATATATATTGAATACCCATCGGGGAAAAGTGTGAATTTTCCAAGCAAAAAAGGGACGCTTAATTTTTATGATGACCCAACCCATGTTCGGATCTACAACACAGCCGAGTTAACACAGCTGATGAAACCATTGGGAATGGAAATTTTAAAAAGTGGTATTCGAAAAAATTGGCGGAATATTGCAATGATGCCTGTTAAGATCATTCACAATAAAATTAAGTATGGTTATGTATTCGGTAGTGTTTATTGGGATTGGTATGGATTCGCTGAATTCGTTTGGGCTCAGAAAAAATAAGCTCAATTGAAAATATTTTCATGCCGTAATTGGAGCTGCACTTACTTTTTTATTTGATGAGTGGAAAATATCAATTGCAACCAATGCTGCCGTGAAACCCCAGAATAGGACTGACGCTTTATCAGTATCTAAAAAGAAATTCAGTACGCCATGCACATAATACGTAACCAGCCCAAGTAACAATGCTTTTGTTAGTCCTCTTACAAGACCAGCCGCTTCCCGTTTATATATATTGGAAGCAGTTATAATCGTAAACGTAATAATCAGTATCATAAACAAACTGCCCGGTAATCCTTCTTCTGCCAACGGACCGAGGTATTCACTATGCGAACCGCCAACTTCACCAAAATTAGTGCTGATTTCGGAGAGTTCACTGTGTTTCTGATATGGGGCATATTGAAACATAAAAGTACCCGGCCCAAAACCAAACAATGGCTTTTCTACAAACATTCGCAATGCACTTGACCAACGGTTGAGTCGTTCAATATTACTTGCATCATTGGAAACATTGCCAATACTCTCCACATGTTCTTGCATATTACTGGAGGATTTTTTATCATTTTTTGATAACTCCATATAAAGCTGTGTACGGAAGAGCAGGAGAAATAAAAACAATCCGACAAATCCGGCATAAACAAGCGCTGTTTTCATCCTTACTACCAATGCAAGCCAACATGCAAATGCAGCAAGCAATCCAACCCATGAGGCTCGTGTATAAGACATCACAATGGCAACAGAAATTAAAACTAATACAATGGAATATAGAATCCTTTTGAAATTAGAATGATTTTTCTCACTAACAAAAGCGATCATTACAGGAATAAAAAAAGCAATTGCCGCAGCGTAAGATGTATGATCATTGTAAAAAGGCACCATGGCAATGTGCGCACCTGCTTCCGACCAATTGTAATTCCAGTGATTATACAGCGTGAACAAGATTACTACGCAAAGGGTACTCAAATAAAGCCAGATAAACTTTAGAATGTTTTTGTAATTCTGAAAAATGTACAATAGCATAAAATAATTTACACTCACATAACAAAAGCGTGCAAGTGTTGATTTAATTGAAACAAGAACCATGGTACTGGTAAAAGTGGTGATGAGCATCCAACCTAAATGCAACAGGATAAAAACTGTAACCGGATGTTTTAATATTCTTTTATCAAGTCCTCCATCAGTAAAAATTTTGAACCAAAACAAAATAAACAATCCAAACATCAGCGGATCACCAGGGAGGCTAATGCCAATTCCCAATGATGTTTTGTTTAGATTAATTGATAAGGGTGTTATGAAAGCGCAAAACATTGCCAGCGCATCCATACGGAAGATGGCTAGCATGATAATATATATAACAATGGGAAGTAGTAGAAAAAAGACCTGGTCCTTTACCATTGCAATTGAAGCAACGATAAAAAACAGACCTACAATGCCATAAAATAATTTAAGGCTTTTTTGTGTGGTAAGTTGATTTGATGAATCAATCATTACTCCTCACTTAGCTCTTTTTCAAAACGATTTTTATAATACTCCTGATAAATGATAACCAGAATGGCAAGCACCATTACAGAAAGAGTAAGCAAAAGTGCAAGCAATGTACGTTTTGGAGAATCCTTTTTTTCAGCAGGAACAGCTTTTGTTACAAGGTTATGGAAAGTGATGGTCTTTGTAAGATTTGATTTTTCCTGATCATAAATTTTCTTGATGTCGTTGTATTGACCACGAACCCGCCATAAGTTTTCTTTTAATGAAAATGCTTCATTCCCTTTCTCCTCGAGATTGCGTCTGGTCTGTTCCATTCGGGCAGAGGAACTTCCATTGGCAATTGATTGAAAATATTCCCTGGTAAATCCTAACACCTGGTTTTCATAATCAAGAACACCATATTGAGTACTTAATGATGTTAAAACCTGAACCATGCTGTCCATTTCTAATTTGCTTGCCTTCATCTGGTCGCCAAATACTGAAACATTTTCTGCTGCTTTTTCGCGCATTAAAGCCAATGCTTTATTATCCATAAATGCAATCATTGAATCGCACATCCTTGCTGCAATCTTTGGATCGGCATCAAGGACACTGATATCAACAGATTCATATTCTGTTTTATTGATGTTGATATTTTCATCAAGCTGTTTCATGATCTTAAACCTTGGTGAGCTGCCGCTTGTATCGATATCGTAATGATTATATAAATCAAAAGATTGAATCAGACGTTCCCTCACATCTTCTGATTTTAAGAGTTGTACCATTTGCTCTGTCGCAGATTCTTTTGAATAAACGTTCAGGTTAAAAGGGTAAACAATTGTTGTTGATTTATATAAAGGAGTTATCAGAAAAGTAAGCAGATAACTGGCTATACCACTCACAATACCTACAATGAACAGCTGTTTTCGCCATTTAGCAAGCATTTTGATAAAACGTATAGCATTTAAATTTTTGATGTCGGATAAGTTAGCTGAAGCCATGCAGGGTTTATATGAAAATAATTGGGTTGCCAAAAATAGCTGATTTATCTGTATTTGATGAAGACAAGACGCTCTTTTGTGTTCATCTTCTCAACCCTATATCGGATGCGCTTTTCAGGTGCTCTGAGGTTGTTTTATCAGGGCCAAAATGCTTCGGGGCTTAACCAAGTAGAGCACAAATGAAATAATTAAACATAAGAAGGATGCTACAATACAGCTAATAATCCAATGATCATTTAAACGGCTCATATAACCAAAAATCAAGAACGTAAGTGCAGCAAATATGATGTAACGGCTGAATAACCACCAGCGGTATTGAAATTTAAAAAGGTGATGAGCAAGCAACATTTGGGCGCCTGCAGTAAGGTATTGTGTGATTACGCTGGCCATTGCCGCTCCCATGGCTTCAAAACGGGGTATGAGGTAGAAGTTGAGGGAGATATTCAATATCATGCCGCCCAATGCTATATAGTTTAGTTGTCTAAGGTTTCCGGAAGCAGTAAGCAATGTGCCGAATATATATACTGAAGAAAGCGCCAGAAAGCAATTCATCACGACACGAAAAACATTTGCTGAAGCTTGCACATGTTCATGGTAAAGCATCCCCATTAATTCTTCACTGTAGAAGACAGAAAAGGCCATCAATATGATGGATGGGGTTGCAATAAATGAAAATGCTAATTCAACGAGTTCTTCCGGTGATTGTTTGTTTTTAATCATCAACGAGAACATGGGAAAAAGTAATACTGATATTAGATAAGGAATCATATTTCCTGCATCCAGCAATCGGAATGCCTGCGCATAAATTCCGGCTTGTTCTTTACCATTGGTTAACAATCTTTCAATCATTACTGCATCAACCCTGTAATAAAACGCCATTAATAAAATGAGTAATGCAAAGGGATAACTTTGCTTAAGTATTACCAGAAAAAATTTTCGGTCCCACTTTAGCCTTTGAAAATTGGCTTTTTGGGCAACAATCATAAAGGTTATTAAGGCGGTGATTAGATAGGCCATTGTTTGTGCGAAAACAAACCATTCAATTTTTATGATTGATTTGAAAAAACCCGACCATAATATGATGGAGCAAAATACAATCATCAAAAAACGGTCGAGTACGGAGATGATACTTTCGGTTTTAAAAAGTTGTAAACCGGAAATATTACTGCGTAAATAAAGAATGAAAGCAGCCAGTGCCTGGTTGAGCAAAAGCACCATTAGTAAGCTTAATTGTTTGTAATTATATCCTAATATCCATCCGGCAACAATACTGATTGTTACATATATAAAAGCCAATGCTAATCGCAATAAGATTATGCCGGAAAAATATTTTTTTAGCAGGTGACTATGTTGTGCTATATTCCTGTTATTGTAACTGGTGATTCCAAGGTCGAGTAAAATATTCAGGAGAAATGAAAAACTAAGCAGTGATGAATAAAATCCATATTCTGAAGCACCTACAACATTTTGAACTGTACGGTCTACACCTAAAATCCAGAAGGTTTTTATTAAGATATTGAGAAAAAGAATGAAGAAAAGGTTCTTTACAAATTTCTTTTGCATGCCGGCCATTGCATGTCAAAAGTAAAATAAAATTGATTCAGTAGTTTATATATAGAGCAGCTTTTCTAAAACAGACAGAAAATTTTTAAAAAAGACCGTGCAATTCTGCATTTATTTTATTCACTACCATACCAAGATGCTCAGGATTCTCCGCAAAGTTGATGTCGTCAATATCAATGATTAATAGTTTCCCGGCTTCGTATTGTGAGATCCATGCTTCATAACGTTCATTCAGGCGTTTCAGGTAGTCAAGGCGAATGGAATTTTCATAGGCACGACCTCTCTTTTGAATTTGACTGACCAAGGCAGGAACTGTTCCCCTTAAGTAAATTAAAAGATCAGGTGCCTGAACAAAATTGCCCATCAGGTTAAAAAGTTCCAGATAATTGTTAAAATCACGCGTTGTCATTAATCCCATTGCATGCAGGTTGGGCGCGAAGATGTAGGCATCTTCATAGATGGTGCGATCTTGTATCACAGTTTTATTACTCTTGCGGATCTTCATCACCTGATTGAAGCGGCTATTTAGGAAAAAGATCTGCAGGTTGAAGGACCAGCGTTGCATATCTTCATAAAAATCATTCAGGTAAGGATTGTCATCCACATCTTCATAGTGTGGTTCCCATTTCATGTTTTTGGCAAGAAGGGAGGTAAGAGTGGTTTTTCCAGAGCCGATATTTCCTGCAATGGCAATATGTAAAGTCTTTTTTTCAGCAGCCACAATTCGATTTTTTAGAGAATAAGTTGGTATAGGTAAGCATCAAAAGTAGAAGCCTTGTGAATGATGGACAAAAAATGTTGAAAACTTCCCTAATTAAAGGGAGTAAACTTCCAGCATTTTATCAAAGAAACGTATTAAACGCTGAGGAGCCAGCACTATAGAGGCATTTAATGTGGAGAAGGGAAGCGTGACCTCGGTAGTAACACCACTTCTTAAATTCAGGCGAAATAGTTTTTCATTGGAACAATATAGCCAATCATCATGGATGAGCTGGCCACCCAAGGCATTGTTCAGTCTGATCGATTTATAATAATTTCCCATCTTATCAAATACCATCAGGTTTTCTTTATCGCGCATCACCAACCAATAATCTGATTCAGACATCAGATCTGGGTTGATGTTTTGTGATACATCATGTCGTAAATCGTTACTTGAGTTAATAGACTGGAGCTGGGAGTTGAATCTGTATAAACGGGAAGTAGCATTATCATATACCCACAAACCCTGAATTTCTGAGCTGCAGACTAACAGTGGATCGTAAATATTTAGATCGTTAAGTTCTGTTTTTGATTGTTCAGCTAATTTATTATCCAAATACAAAATGATGCCGAAGGGTTTGTAAAATAGCAATAACCTCAAAGGATCGCGGGTATCAATACTAGTAATTGCTCCATAATTACGGTTGCTGAAACTGCAGCATAATTGCCCTTTATTATTTAATTTTATTAATTCACTTCCTTTGATTATATATATATTTCCAAGTATATCTGTTGAAATAAAGTCGGCCTCCATTGGCAAGGAAAACAACTTTACAATGGAATCTTGTGCTTTGCTGAACGAGGAAATAATTATTAATGGAATGATGATTAGGAACTTCATTCTTTCAAAGTATTTATCATTGAAGTAATTTCTTCAACAAATTTTCTATGATTTGCCAATCTTGGAACTTTATGCTGTCCGCCTAATTTTTCGCGTGCTTTCATCCAGTTGTAAAAAGTGTTGTCCGGTAAAACCACGATAACAGGATCATTCAATACTTTGTTTTGATATCGTTTGGCTTCGTAATCACTATTGTTTTTTTTCAAAGCACCATCTAACAGGTAACCAAAATAATTAATGTCATCTGGTTTTTTTTCAAATTCTATAAGCCATTCATGAGCACCCGATTCATCTTCATTGAAATAAATAGGAGCAGCGGTATATTCTCTTATAATTGCTCCTGTAATATGGCAGGCATGTTCCATTGCCTGATCAGCATTGGCAATGATTAACTCTTCGCCAAAGGCATTAATGAAATGCGCGGTGCGGCCTGTAATTTTTATTCTGAAAGGGCTTAATGAACTGAAGGTAACCGTATCGCCGATTTTATATCTCCACAATCCAGCATTGGTTGTAATAACAATGGCATAATTCTCCCCAACTTTTACCTCGCTTAAGGAAACTGTTTTTGGATTTTCAAGGTTCCATTCATGCTGCGGAATGAATTCATAATAGATTCCATAGTCAAGCATCAGCAGCATGTCATCTGAATTTTGTTGATCTTGTATACCAAAAAATCCTTCCGAGGCATTATAGGTCTCCAGGTAATACATGTCAGATTTAGGAATCATTGATTTGAATTGTTCCTTGTAAGGCCCAAAACTTACAGCACCATGCACAAATAATTCAAGGTTGGGCCATACTTCCAATAAGTTTTTTTTACCACTCATCTCCAATACCCGTTTTAATAAAACAAGCATCCATGATGGTACACCTGCGATATTGGTAACGTTTTCATTCATGGTTTGTTCTGCCATCTTCTGAAGTTTCATTTCCCATTCATCCATCAAAGCGATAGAACGATCGGGTGTCCTGAATAATTGAATCCAGAACGGCAGATTTTGAATCAGGATGGCGCTCAGATCACCATAGAATGACTCATTATTAAATGCATTAACATGATGGCTGCCACCCAGCGTGAGTAGTTTGCCATCAAATAATTTCGAATCAGGATTATTATGAAAATAGATGCATAAAAGATCTTTTCCTCCTTTAAAGTGACATTCCTCCAATGCTTCTGTTGTTACTGGAATAAATTTCGACCGGTCATTCGTAGTGCCAGATGATTTAGCAAACCACCGCACATCAGTAGGCCATAAAATATTTTGCTCGCCTTGTTGCAAACGGGCAATATGAATTTTCAAACTTTCATAATCCTGTAATGGAACCCGTTCACGGAACTGTATTGAATTGGTAATGGATGAGAATTCATACCTTCTGCCAAATTCCGTATGGCGTGCCTGAATTATCAGTCGCTGCAACAGTTCTTCCTGAACATCAAAAGGGAATTTAGCAAACAGCTCAATCTGATGAATGCGCTGCTTCATAAACCAGGAAAATATGGAACTAATTAGAGGCATTTCTTATTAACAATTGAATCTTTTTGGTTTCTAATGGACACGTTAAAGTTAACCTTTAATTAATAGCTCAAGTTAATATACAATTTTTGACGGTATTTAATTCCCATGATTTTATTGACTAGAAAATTATTCAGGTCAATTAAAAATAATTTCATATTCCATTCTGGCCTGAACACCTGCTGAACGCAATACTTTTCTCATGGCCTTAAGGTAGGCTGATTGTTCGCCTAATTCTTTCTCTTCAAACCATACCTGTGCATTTTCTGACAAATCTTCCATCAGTTGTTGAAATGCTTTTTTCTCTTCCGGTAATTCTTTTATTTTATAGTTATTTAGTTTGGCCATATTGGCGGCCATCTTGATGGCATCTTTTAAACCACCTATTGTATCTACCAGGTGGTATTTTAAAGCGTCTGCACCGCTCCAAATTCGTCCTTGACCTAAACTGTCGACCAATTCATTGGGTATATTTCTTCCGCTGCTCACGCGCTGGGTAAATGTGGCGTACACCTGGTCAACTTGCTGTTGCATTATTTTTTTTTCTGATTCAGTCATACCGCGAGTAGGCAATCCAAGATCGGTATACATACCTGTTTTATATCCATCTACTGTAATACCCAACTTATTCTTCAGCATGTTCTGTGCATTGAATAACAATCCAAAAACACCAATTGATCCTGTTATTGTATTTCGTTCTGCCATAATTTTTCCGCCGGCACAACTGATATAATAGCCACCTGATGCAGCTACATCACTCATTGAAACAACAAATGGTTTGGCTTTTGCTGCAAGGGAAACTTCCCTCCATATTATCTCTGATGCCAGTGCTGAACCACCCGGTGAATTTACGCGCAGCACAATCGCTTTAATATTATCATCATTTCTTGCTTTACGAATTGTTGCTGAAATATCATCAGCACCCATTACATCATCGGCACTTTCCCCACTTTGTATTTCACCGGTTGCATAAATAACAGCAACTTTGTCGGTGGTAAATTTTGGTTTTATCGGATCAGGTACATCAACATATTTTTTTAATGAAACAGTTGATATTTTTTCGTCTTTCTTTTTTCCGGATTTAACATTCATGTCAGCAGTGAACTCATCAAAGTAGGCTAGTTTATCCGCCAATTTATATTTTATTGCATCACCGGCATTGCGTACCAACAGGCTGTCAGCAATATTGTCCAGTTCTTCAAATGGAATATTCCTTGATTTAGCTATCTGCATAGCAATATTGCTCCATATATTATCTACGAAAGCGGCAATCTGATTTTTATTTTCTTCACTCATTTTATCCATAATAAAAGTTTCACCGGCACTTTTGTATTTGCCGTGGCGAATGAGTTGAGGCTGTATCTCCAGTTTTTCAAGTGTGCCTTTGAAAAACATCAATTGCGTCATAAGTCCGTGCAATTCAATTCCCCCTTGCGGATTGAGGTAAATTTTATCGGCAACGGAAGCTATATAATAGGCTCCCTGTGAATAGTTCTCAGCATAAGCATAAATAAATTTCCCTGACTGCCTGAATTTGATCAGCGCATTGCGCAACTCTTCCATCATGGCCATTCCTCCTTGAATACTTGAAAGGTTTATATATATTCCTTTTATTTTTGTGTCATCAGCGGCTTTCTCAATGCACTTTAAAATATCGTTCAATCCGGGCTGAGAATGTGAACGAAGATTATTCAAATCCAGGTTTTCAAATGGATTATTGGTGCTTCTTTCGGTAAGCGGATGCATCAGGCTGATCTCCAAAACTGAATTTGTGCTGATGTTCACTTCTTTACTATTGCTGCCTGATATTGCTATTGAAAGCATACCAACTAAAATAAATGCGATTAAAAACAAGCCCAAAATAAAGGCTAATAAGGAAGCAAAAAACATTTTTAAAAATTGTTTCATAATTTAGAATATAGTTAAGTTTATTTTATTGAAATATTAATTGATTAAAATGACACCGTTATTAAGGTTGATGGAAATGTTGTATATAATAATTTATTAAAGCTCATAAATTAAATGCCCTTAATTATTCCTTCTGAATCTAAAAGATGAATAATAGATGCATAGCAATGATTAATCGCTTCGGTGATTTCCTTATTATTCATCCAAACAGCCTTGGTTATTCCTTCTTCTAATTGAGGCTGCAATGGCGATACGTCTACTGTGTGCATGATAAACCAATAAGTGCATTTTAGAATATGATCATTTTTATATGGATAAATATGGTAGGTGGTTTTACTTTCGTGTTGAATGGTAACATGTTTAATTCCGGTTTCTTCTATCACTTCACGAATAGCTGCTTCAGCATGATTTTCATTAATTTCTATCTTCCCTTTTGGAAGGTCCCAATGTTCATTGCGGTAAATCATGAGCAGTTGTTTTTCTTTGTTAAATACAACACCGCCTGCAGCTTCCAAGATGCGATATAAAGAACAAAACGTTTCCCATGTTTTATCCGGGGCATCAGATATTAATGAGAGTGAGGGCAATTGAATTTCTTCAATAAAGGATTTAATCAGTTTCGAAAGTTCCCCTTTTTTTTCACTTCCATTAAGTTTTAAAACCAAGTTTGCATTCTTCAAAGGTACTTGAGAAGAGGCAATGGTTATCAACCTGTCATCAACATAGATTTTAAACATGCCTGCCTTTTAAAATTGATTATTCTTTAAACAATGGTTCAGAAAAAGGAAATTCATTAAGTTTGCATTAATGCAAAATGAAACTGCCTCAAAAGTAGCTGAATTCCTGTTGCAAATAAAAGCAATCAAATTACAGCCTGATCAACCTTTTACATGGGCTTCCGGATGGAAATCTCCTATTTATTGTGATAACCGAATTGCATTATCATATCCTAGGATCCGGACTTTTGTTCGTCAGGAATTGGTGAAACTGATCGAAAATAAATTTGGGAGGCCTGATCTCATTGCCGGGGTGGCAACAGCGGCAATTGCCCAAGGGGCTCTTGTTGCTGAAGCCATGGGACTACCTTTTGTTTATGTTAGGCCATCAGTGAAAGAACATGGTTTGAAAAATAAAATTGAAGGAGAAGTAAAAGAACACCAGACTGCAGTGGTTATTGAAGATTTAATATCTACCGGCAAAAGCAGTATTCAGGTGATTCATGATTTACGTGCTAATGGCGTAATTGTAAAAGGACTTGTCTCAATTTTTAACTATGGTTTTGATACGTCTGTTGCACAATTTAAACAAGCCAATTGTCCGGTTTATTCGCTTAGTAATTATGAGATTTTAATACATCAGGCTTTGGAAACAGGCTACATAAGTAAGAAGGATGTTGAGTTGCTGAAAGCCTGGCGCAAGAATCCTGCTGAATGGAAGCCGGCCATATCTCCTTAAGCTGCATTTTCTGGGAAGGACATCCAGTTAATTTTCTATCCTAATTATTTTTTCATTAATCTCATAAAGCATAATTTTATTAAAGAACCAACATGACCAATCTGGAAAGTAAACAGGTAATAATTGCGCAAAAGCCTCAGGAAGTTTTTGATTTTCTTTCAAACTTTAAAAATATTGGCTCGCTGATGCCTGAGCAAGTTGAACAATTTAAAACAGATGGTGATACTTGTTCTTTTACAATTAAGGGAATGGCAACGCTTGGATTGGCATATGAATCCAAATCACCCAATAATGAAGTAGTGATGTGCAGCAATGGCAAGGTTCCTTTCGATTTTAAATTGAGGTGCAAGATTTTAGAGTCGGGGGAACAATCACAATTGCAGCTATTTCTGGATGCCGATCTCAATCCATTTTTAAAAATGATGGCTGAAAAACCATTGACTAATTTTTTAAATTTATTGGTAGAGAATTATCCCGTTAAAGGAGTTGCATGATTTGATTTTAAGTTGTTTCCGGTTTATTGGAGACAAATGTTCTTTAGCTAATAGATAAAATTTCCATTTGTTTTTATACTTGCATGCTAATACTTGTGATGGAATGCGGAACGATCATTCCGTTTTTTTCTTCAATGAGTAATTGTCCTTCCTTATTAATACCCCTGATGAAGCCATCCCAATTTCTTTTTTCAGTGCTAAAGGTACATGGCTCATTGAGTTTAAATAATAATGCATGATAATCTGCTCTTAATATTTCTGTTTTTTGATTAATCAACTGCTCATAACGATGCCATATTGCTTTTAGAACGTCATTTAAAGCCGTTTTCAAATCAAAGGATTTTTGAAGGATTTGCTTTAAAGAAGTTGGTTGAATGGTATATTCACCATCAAATTCTTCCTGATTTATGTTGATGCCAATGCCTGCAATAATGGTATGAATCGTTTCTCCCCGAATGGTGTTTTCCAACAAAATACCTGCAAGTTTCTTTCCGCGTACCAATACATCATTCGGCCACTTCACCTTGATTTCGTTAACTCCAATTGCTGACAAGTAGTCACTAATACCAAGTGAAAAAACCATATTTAGCTCAAAATGCCTGTTTACCGCAAGTTGAGTAGGCATTAAAATGATGCTGAAAGTAAGGTTAAGTCCAGTCGCACTTAGCCATTGATGCCCCCTTTGTCCGCGCCCTTGAAGCTGGCGACTGGCGCTGACTACAGTTCCATGTAATACCTCATGATTTCTTAGCAGGTCCTGAGCGAACAAATTAGTTGAATCTGTCGTATCAAGATATATAATTGGAAATTGATATTCTGTCATCTGGTTTTATCGGAAAACCGTAGTTTTGTACAAATTTACACTTAACCCTCACGAATGGCAAAAACAGCCAAAGCGCTAAAGGCAACAAAGTTCAAGAATGCTACTGATGAACTCACCGGACTGGCCGTTGAAGGTCTCTTGGAAAAAAAAGGTCGAGAAATTGTTTGCCTGGATTTACGGCAACTCAAAAAAACTGTTAGTGACATGTTTATTGTTTGTCACGGTGACAGTACAACTCAGGTAGAGGCCCTGGCAAGATCAGTGGAAGAAATTATATATAAAGAGACCGGTGAAAGCCCTATGTATAAGGAAGGAGCTGAGAATGCACAATGGATATTACTTGATTATATCAATGTAGTGATTCATATCTTTCAAAAAGAATTTCGTGAGCACTATGGAATTGAAAATTTATGGGCCGATGCGCAGGTTCGTCAGGTTGAAAGTAATTAATAGTGACAAATAGCGCTTTTTATACTGAATTAATCTCATGGCATAGTACTTGACTAGCGGCTATGATATATTAAAACATCAAAATGGCAGACAATCAGACAAGCGAGGGAAAGAAAGATTCATTAGGCGGATTTCCAAAACCTAAATCGCCAAAATTCAATTTTAACTTTTACTGGGTATATGGCCTGGTGAGTTTTATTATTATAGCCATTTACTTTTTCGACTTTGGGAAAAGTCCGCATCAAACTTCCTGGAACGATTTTGTTTCGACGATGGTAAGAACCAATGATGTGGAAAAGGTAGTTGTCCTGAATAAAGACGTAGTTAATGTTTATATAAAACAGGAAAGTTTAAAACAAGAAAAATTCAAAACCGTTTCAAGAAATGCATTTGGAAATGGCACAAATGAAGGACCACATTACCAGTTTACTATAGGCGATGTAGGTACTTTTCAAAAAGATTTGGCAGAAGTACAAAAAGAAGTTCCGGAGAATCAGCAGATTAATATTATATATAGCAACAATGAACGCAATTCTTGGGATTGGCTGACAGGAATATTATTCCCGCTTATTTTATTGGTTGCCTTATATATGATTATCATTAGAAGAATGGGCGGCGGCGGCGGCGGCGGCGGCGGTCAGATATTTAACATCGGTAAATCAAAGGCTACCTTGTTTGATAAAGACATGCACGTTAAGGTCACCTTTAATGATGTAGCAGGTTTAGAAGAAGCAAAGGTGGAAGTAATGGAGATTGTTGATTTCCTGAAGACCCCTAAAAAATATACGCAACTCGGTGGTAAAATTCCTCGCGGTGCATTGCTTGTTGGCCCTCCCGGAACAGGTAAAACATTATTGGCTAAAGCTGTGGCCGGAGAAGCACAAGTGCCATTCTTTTCATTGAGCGGAAGTGATTTCGTTGAGATGTTTGTTGGTGTTGGAGCTTCCAGGGTACGCGACTTGTTCAGACAGGCGAAGGAAAAGGCTCCCAGTATTATTTTTATTGATGAAATTGATGCCATTGGCCGTGCCAGAGGCAAATCACCATCCTTCAGTTCCAATGATGAAAGAGAGAGTACGCTCAACCAATTGTTGACTGAGATGGATGGATTTGGAAGTAATACCGGTGTAATTATCATTGCTGCAACCAACCGTGCTGATATTCTTGATCGTGCTTTACTTCGTCCCGGACGATTTGATAGACAGATTTATGTTGAGTTGCCGGATATAAATGGTAGAAGAGAAATATTTGCAGTGCATTCGAAGCCATTAAAACTTGATAATACTGTTGATCTCGATTTTCTAGCCAAACAAACACCTGGTTTCAGTGGTGCCGACATTGCCAACCTGTGTAATGAAGCAGCTTTGATTGCGGCTCGAAAAGATAAAACAGCTATTGGTAAACAGGATTTCCTGGATGCTGTTGATCGTATAATCGGCGGATTGGAAAAGAAAAATAAAATTATTTCTGCACATGAGAAAAAAGTAATTGCTTATCATGAAGCAGGTCATGCTGCCATCAGTTGGTTGTTGGAGCATACAAGCCCTTTGATCAAAGTTACGATTGTTCCTCGTGGTAATTCGTTAGGTGCTGCCTGGTACCTTCCTGAAGAAAGACAGATTACCACTAAAGAGCAAATAATGGATGAACTTTGCGCTGCATTAGGTGGGCGAGCTTCAGAACAAATAACATTTGGTGCTATTTCTACAGGTGCGCTCAGCGATCTTGAAAAAATAACCAAACAAGCTTATGCATCTGTTGCAGTGTTTGGTTTGAATGAAAAGATTGGCAACATCAGTTATTATGATAGCTCGGGTCAACAGGATTTTACTTTTACCAAGCCATATAGCGAATATACAGCAAGGGTTATTGATGAAGAAGTAAGTAAATTAATAGAATCAGCATACCAGCGTACTTTAAGTGTATTAAAAGAGCATCAAGCCGAATTGGATAAACTTGCAATGACACTTTTAGAAAAAGAAGTAATTTTTAAAGAAGACCTGGAGGCCATTTTTGGCAAACGTAAATATGAAAAGCCTGAAGTTGGGATGCCTGTTGTGGTGAATCTTGCCACACCATTAAACAATGGTGCAATAACTAATGGTGTTAATAATGGATCCTTAAATGGAGCTGTAGAAATACCTGCGTTGTCGAAAACGAATGATGAGGAAAAGCCTGAAACCATTGTTTAACGATGGAAGAGAGTACGACCAGGGAAAAAATATTAAAAAAGATCAGGGCTGCTTTGCTCAATAAAAGCCCTGATCCGTATCCAAGGATTGATAACGGAAGTCATGTTTTTAATCTGAACGACGAAGATCCTGTTATTGTTTTCTCAGAACACTTTTTAGAAGCCGGAGGAAAGTTTGTTTTATGTGAAAATGAGTTGGAATTTGTAGAGGAACTTTTAAATCTCGCCGAGCAATTTAAATGGACAAATATATATTGTGGGGAAGAAGGTTTAAGCAATTTGCTTACCGAATGCGAGTTTCCACATGACTTTGAAGCTGATCCCGACAAACTTGATGTGGTCATTTCATCTTGTGAATGCCTTGTCGCCCGCAGTGGGAGTATAGTTATCTCATCAAAGTCGAATGGATTTGTATTGCCTGTATATGCAAACGTACATGTTGTGTGTGCAAAGAGCAGCCAGATCGCCATGGAAATGAAAGACGCTTTGCATTGGCTTAAACACCAATACGGCAAACTGCCTTCGGGTACAACCTTTATTACCGGACCTTCGGGAAAAAGCGTTGATACAGGTGAAATTGTTAGTGTTAGTCATGGACCTTCGCAATTATATGTTTTTTTAATAGACGATAAAGACAGGGGATTTATTGAATCGGCACCAGAGGAACAATCGGGAAGTGAAGAGTAATTAATTTTAAACCCGGCTTTATTTCACAACATCTTATTTGCTGTTTTTTTCCTTGGTTTTTTTTCGATCACGGCATTCTGAACTAATTAGACTTATGGCAACCTTTTTTTTATCATTTTTGCCGTAATATGGATGGATGGATGAAGGTTTATGGAAGTGACAGCCCCGTGCAGATTGAGATTGCCAAATCCTTATTATCAGAGCATGATATTGATTCAATGGAGGTTTCTAAGAAAGACTCTGTTTATATTTTTGGAGAGATTGAGTTATATGTGAAGGAAGACAATGCAATCATTTCAAAATTAATTTTAACACAACATAACTTGTGAGTAATTTCTGGCAACGTGCATTTACCGGAACCGGATTTGTTTCTGTAATCATACTTAGTATTTTATTTGGCCCATTGAGCTTCCAGTTGCTATTCCTTGGAGTTGCATTGTTCTCATTGTATGAATTCTATTCACTTAATTCATCAGAATTGGTAATACCACAGAAAGTAACTGGTTTGACATTGGGAGCATTGGTTTACGCTGCAATTGCATTTTCAGGACAAACTGAAACATCTATTTCAATTCGCCTTGCAATTATTTATGGTATATTGAATTTGATTTTTTTTTTAGAATTGTATCGCAAAAAAACAATGCCTTTTCATTCCATTGCCTATACTATTACCGGCATTTTATATATAGTGTTGCCTTTTGCTTTGATGGTACAATTGGCTTTACTAAATGGTCAATACAATTTCATGCTGCCACTGGGAATCTTTTTATTAATATGGACCAACGATACATTTGCTTACCTCACAGGGATGAAGTTTGGAAAGCATCGCCTTTTTGAAAGAATTTCTCCAAAGAAATC
>JANOXC010000143.1:0-22244 GCA_031418215.1 Bacteroidota bacterium | reverse complement strand
CAGTAATGCAACACATACACGTTTCAGGGGAATGGCTTACGAAAGCGATGTTGTGCTTGTTGGCGTGCGGCGTGATACCATTGCAGCACAATGGCAGCAGGGAACATTTACAGATTTTATTGATGGGATAAATTATATATTCAACTACGCAACATTGGTTGGTAAGCCATGTGTTGTAAATATTTCCTGGGGTTCACAAAGTGGTCCGCATGATGGCTCAACTTTATTGAACCAGGCTTTCAACAACCTCACCGGACCCGGAAAAATAATTGTGATGAGTGCGGGTAATGAAGGTACGGAGAAAATACATCTTGCAAAAACATTTACCCCATCTGATACTGTACTAAATACTTTTCTAAAGTTTTCCGGTACAACTTACCAACGAACATGGGTAGTTGCATGGGATGATTCCTTAAAAACATTTTGTGCTGCAGTTACACTTTACTCCGGCAATTTAGCAGGAAGCACAACAACCTATATATGCCTCGATGATTCTATATATGATTACGTTCTTATCAATGCCAATGGTGTTGATACTTGTCATGTTCAGTTTATCAATTCAACAGCGGAGTTCAATGGCCGCCCACGCATGATCATTGATATATATAATAAAGGTACTGATTCAGTTGGTGTTTCCTTTAAAGCAAACGACGGCAACATCAATATGTGGAATGAGTATTATTACTACGGATATAAATATGGTTACCAATGCGCATTCGACAGTCTTGCTAAAAATTGGGCAAGAAGCGGCAATAGCATTTCAACAGTTAGTGACATGGGAGCCGGTGATTCCGTTTTGCTTGTGGGGGCCTATGCTTCCAAGGTAAATTTTACTGATATGAATAATAACTCCTGGACTTATAGCGGATATGTTCAAGCCAACAGACTCGTTCCTTTTTCCAGCCGCGGACCCATGCTTGATGGAAGAATTAAACCGGATATCACTGCTCCCGGTCTTACATTAGCCACTGCTGTCAGTTCCTATGATACTACTTATACCCCCACCGGAGCAAGTAGCCCATATGTTATTGCGTCCTATTATGATGCCACTAGCAATCATACCTATTATTATGCTGAATTCTCCGGCACATCGGCATCATCTCCAGCAACAGCTGGCATTGTTGCTTTACTGTTGCAAGCTGATCCCACACTTACACCTTCACGTGTGAAAGATTTATTTAGCTCAACAGCCATCACTGATATATATACAGGAGTTATTCCTCCTTCCGGAAATAATAATTGGGGCCATGGAAAAGTTAATGCTTACAGAGCCCTGAAACAACTGATACAAATTTTAGGTGTTTACAATTATACGGGTGAGCAACTTGACCTTGTCCTCTATCCAAATCCAGGCAATGGTGCCTTTGCTATTGACTACAATGGAGATCAAAACCAAACGCTAACGATTGAAGTTTATAATATCATCGGCGGAAAAGTTTTGAATGAAGAATGGCAGGTAGTCAATGGGCTTAATCGTCGTTTATTAGATCTTTCAAAGCAATCAAAAGGGACATACATAGTAAAGGTTGCTTCCAATGCGGGTTTTGCAACCATTAAAACGATTGTTGAATAAGCCTACTATTGTGATATCATAAAATGGGAGCCAATTGAATGAGCCCCCAACGCCAAAAGGTAAAATATGATATTACGATATTTGACTTAGCATGCACGTTTTATTGAGGCTTGCAACTTGTGTGAGAACATTCTTGGTCGCTGTTATTACCCATTCCAGTCGAAACATGTAAACGCAATTGCAAAGAGCTTGTCATATCCTCCAATTAAAGGCTATTTACTATTACCTTTTAGATGTCCTTTACATATCGGGCTTCTCCTATTAATCCTTTTTTTACTGCACGAAAATAATTTTATCCTTCGCCGCAAGAATAGTTCGCTCAAGGCATCTAACTCTTGAATTAACTTGTTAAAAAGGAATTAAAAAAACCCTTAAAATCAATTAAACTATTCTTGATTTAACTGTCTAATCGTTGTTAGAAAATCCAAACATTTCATAAATTCAAACAAGAAATACTCCATCGAAGGCTAAAGTAACTCAATGTCCAGCCCTTTTGCTTTGCAGTTACCATTCAAAAACAGTAAATTTGTTAACCTTTCCAAAAACAATAATCAATATGCAGTTTAAAAATTTCCTATCAATACTTGCGTTTACACTCCTTTTCAAATTTAATTGCTATTCCCAACAGTGGGGTAACTATACCCTTTATGGTGTGATGAACAACAATGTAATCACCCTTATTGATACCAATAGTACCGTAGTTCATACCTGGACAATGCCGGCTACCTCCAAGACAGGCTACTCTACCTACATGATTCCGGGAGGAACATTGGTTAGAACCGTTTCTCGTACAGGCAACTCCTTTACAGGCGGGCCCATCTGCGGAGAAGTACAAAAAATAGATTGGAATGGCAATGTAATTTGGGATTATGTTTATTCCACAACTCAATATTGTACACATCATGATATTTGTCCAATGCCAAATGGGAATGTATTACTGATTGCTTATGAAAGAAAGACAGCTGCTGAATTAACGGCTGCCGGCTGCACGCAAAGTTTTGAGATATGGCCCGATAAAATTGTTGAAGTAGCACCTGTAGGTGCAACTGGTGGTAATATTGTTTGGGAGTGGCATGCTTGGGATCATCTGGTTCAAAATGTGAATCCGGCTAAAGCAAACTATCAGACATCCATCATTGATCACCCTGAATTATTGAACATCAACTTCAGCACTGTGAAAGACTGGATGCACGTGAATGGCGTTTCATTTAACCCAATGCTGAACCAGATAGCTATCAGTAGTCATGCCCTCAGCGAAATTTATGTGATCGATCACAGCACCACTACTGCTGAAGCCGCTTCACATAGTGGTGGTAACAGTGGAAAAGGCGGTGATATATTGTACCGTTGGGGACACCCTGCCGTCTACAGTGCTACAGGAACACAGATTTTAAAAATTGTTCATGATGCACATTGGATTCCGGAAGGTTCTCCAAATGCAGGTTACCTTGTTGGATATAATAATCAAGGAATTTCAACAAATGCCTCCTGTGTTGATATTGTCGCTCCTCCGTATAATGGGTATAACTATTCAGTTACCCCTGGCATGGCGTTTACACCTCTTTCTTATACATCGCGACAAGCAAGCGGCGGATACAATAGTAACATGGGAAACTCCCAACAATTACCAAATGGAAATATGTTGGTTACAATTGCTACAGCGGGAACTATAAAAGAGTTTAATGCAGCAGGAACGCTTCTTTGGTCAAAGATTGCAACAGGCTCAGTGCCTAAGTCTTTTCGTTATGACAGTTGCTATGTATACAATGCTGCTCCTGCCATTCCAACAATAACACAAAGTTCAGACACCCTTTATTCAACACCGGCAACAACCTATCAATGGTATTTTAATGGTTATCAGATTGCAAGCGCCAACTCTTCCTTTTATGTACCTACACAGAGTGGTAATTACCTGGTTCGCATTACTGATAATAATGGTTGTGTTAATCAATATTCAACAGAATTTAGTTTTACCGGCGTAACAGGACTCAGTAATGTTGATCGTGATTTGAACATCAGAATATTCCCTAACCCAACAACTGGTCAGATACAAATTTCTCATTCCTTTACAAGCAGCGATATGTCAATTTCAGTTATTGACGTTTTAGGTAACGTATTGCTTCGAACAGGAAATGTAAACAGCCTTGATCTTTCCTCTTTTAAACGCGGCCTTTACTTCGTACAACTTAGCAGTCATGAGTTTGGCACCATTACCCGAAAAATAACATTGTTGAATTAATTCAATTATATATATACCTGTTTTAAATGAAAAAATTAATTACCTTCCTTTTATTATTAATAGGATTACAACCTTCATCAGCAAAAAAAGTTAAGTTCGCTGTTGACATGACCGGTGTTCCTATTAACGTTACCGGGATTCATATTGCGGGAGATTTTCAAGCTGCGGCCGGTTTTCCCGGTGGCGATTGGGTATCTAATTCTACAACCTTGACACAAGAAGGTATTACTGCTATTTATAGCATCATTGTTGAAATACCTGCCTTTGCCAAATATGAATTTACCTACATCAACGGTGACCAGTTTTATGAGGCTGAGTTTGTGCCGATTGAATCGAGGGTAGATTCCCTTACAAATGCCAATCGATGGCTTTACATTGATTCTCTTGCAAATGATACTACGTTTGTTGGCGCCATTCCGTTTTCAGGCAATGCACCCGCCGGACTAACATTGGTTAGATATGTTGTAGACATGCAGGGAACAACAATCTCTTCTAATGGAATTCATGTAGCAGGCAATTTTCAAGGCTGGGACCCAATGAAAACAATTTTATACAGTTTCACTCCCGCCTATTATGAAGTGATTTCATATGTTCCGGCCGGAACATATGAATACAAATTTTACAATGGCAACCAGTTATCATCAAGTGAAATTGTGCCGGGTCCCTGTAATGTGAACAGCAACAGGGAAGTGGTTGTAACTGCTGATATTGTTCTGCCTTTTGTTTGTTATTCCAGCTGCGGACCCTGTGTAGTCGGAATTGGAGAATTTCAAAATTTATTTTCAATGCGCTTAGCACCGAACCCCGCCAGCGAAGGCACTCTGCTTTCATGGGAAAATAATGAATTGATTAAGCGTCTATATATAACCGATTTGACAGGCAGGATGATAGAAGAAAAAATTGTTGATGGTAATGAAGCATATATATCTGTATCAGAGAAACCTGCTGGTATTTACCTGGTTCATTTGTCCGCTGATAAAACACAATACAAACCATTGAAATTGATTGTCGATTAACAGAATGAAGAAAAACAATAAAATGAAAAGGCTTGCAGTAACAGCAGGCCTTTTCTTGCTTTCAGTATTCTTTGTAAATGCACAAAATCCTTTTTATGATGTCAGTGCCATCCAAAAAATCGAAGTCTATTTTGCCTCAACGAATTGGGACTTTCAAATGGATACTGCCAAAGCCGGTACCGATGATTATATTCTTGCCGATTGGGTTAAAATAAACGGCTTGCAGTTCGATAGTGTTGGTGTAAAATACAAAGGCAACAGCTCCTATGATTCTACTTATATTAAGAACCCATTACATATCGAGCTCGATTTCGTAAATGATCAATCATACAATAACGTAACCGACATTAAA
The DNA here is from genome assembly GCA_031418215.1 of Bacteroidota bacterium. GTDB lineage: Bacteria > Bacteroidota > Bacteroidia > AKYH767-A > OLB10 > JANOXC01. The sequence goes on along the minus strand of JANOXC010000143.1, from coordinate 17,064 downwards.
TTAGGGAATGGATATGCCGACCCATCCATCATCAGAGAAGTACTTTCTTATAACATCCTGGATCAATACATGGATTGCCCACAATCCAACTTTGCACAACTGTACATCAACGGAAATTACATTGGACTGTATTCAAATGTGGAAAGCATCAATAAAGATTTTTGTGCATCGCACTATTTTTCATCTTACAACACCTTTTTCAAATGCAATCCAGTTGTTATTCCAAGCCCGACAACAAAAAGCAACCTGCGCTATATACCATTGGCTGATAGTAGCGGCTATTTTAATTTCTATGAGTTGAAGTCAACTAGTGGTTGGAACGACCTCGTTAGATTATGCGACACAGTAACCAATAACCCTGCAGCATTAAACAATAACATGGATATGGATCGTGTATTATGGATGCTGGCGTTTAACAATGTACTCGTAAACCTCGATAGTTATAGTGGTGTTTTTAGCCAGAACTATTATATATATAAAGACCAGAACAACCGTTACATCCCAACTATCTGGGACCTGAATATGTGTTTGGGCGGATTTCCATTTGCAGGAAGCGGCGCAACCAGTTTGGGGAGCCTAACAGTACCAAACATGCAACAACTTTCTTCTTCTTTACATGGAACAGATGCATACTGGCCGTTAATTAAAGACGTGATATCGGATGCCTCCTTTAAAAAACAATACATTGCCCATGCCAGGACAATTAACAATGAGAATTTCATTTCCGGAAATTACATTTCCTTTGCGACACAGTTACAGGCGCTTGTTGATACAGCCATGCAATCAGACAGCAATGCTTTCTTTACCTACACCCATTTTCAAAATGGATTAACGGCTGATCAACCAGTTGGAAGTTATACTGTTCCAGGCATTTCCAACCTGATGTCGGCACGATCAACCTTCTTGCAATCCACGGCAGATTTTACATTCAGTCCTCCGGTTATCAGTAATGTTACGCCAAGCGACAGCACCCCTAATATCTTTGATGTTGTTAACATCACTGCATCAGTTACCAATGCAACTAATATATGGCTTGGGTATAGACAAAATCAAAGTGATCGATTTAACAGGATTGCCATGTTCGATGACGGTTTGCATAATGATGGATCAGCTGGCGATTTTGTTTATGGAATTAGCTTAACAGATTCAGGGGTAGCCGTTCAATATTATATATATGCCGAAAACATTAATGCAGGAATGTTCTCTCCTGAGCGTGCCGAACACGAGTTTTACTTATTACAGACGCAGCTCAATACAGCGTCAGCCGGACAAGTTGTTATAAATGAACTCTTAGCCAGCAATAGTAATGATGTTATGAATGAATATGGCAGTCATGCTGACTGGATTGAATTATACAACACAACCAATACACCGCTTTCATTGGGCGGACTTTATCTTACCGATGATTTTGCCAATTATACAAAGTTTGCCTTCCCTGTTAGTACAATCATACAACCACATGGTTATCTTATGCTCTGGGCTGACCAGCAGGCATCAACTGCAACATACCTTCATTGTAATTTCAAACTTTCTTCCGGCGGAGAGGGCTTACTGCTAAGCAATGGAACAGTGGTGTTAGACAGCATAACATTTAGCATTCAAACTACCGACGTATCTTATGGTCGTTGTCCAAATGGTACCGGTGGATTTACTTTTATTTCTCCTGCTACCTTTGGAATAACAAACTGCAATCAGAGTTCTATTAATGAAGAAACTACTGCAAGCAACCTAATACTCTATCCAAATCCATCTCAAAGTGAAGTACAATATCTTTCAGGTAATTCAATTCCGATTCAACAAATTGTATTATTGAACACGATGGGACAGGTACTAAAAATAATTAAGCCGTCCGCTGAACAGAAAATAGGCAAGGGTATTGAACCCGGAATATACCAGGTTGTTTTTATGTTTGGCGACGGGAACACCAAAAGTTTAAAGTGGATTAAATTAGATTAAATCAATTCCAAGACCTGTCGCTATTAAAAAGGCTTTGCTTCTGTAATGCCTGTCCATTCACTGAATCACTTTTTGCATTATAAATAATATTATTACTTTTCTGTAAATTATCTTCTGCATGATTGTTTTGCAAAATAAATGATTGATGTTTATAAATCAGATAATTTCAATAATTTTTCAATGCATTAGCTTTATCAGGAGTAAATGCAATTATATTAATATTTGAGTATTCTTTTTTCCCGAACTGCTGAATACTTATTACCTTTAACCGGCGAAGCACTAAAACCACAAACGCATGAAAAAGTTCTCCCCCCTCAACAAACTTGTTTTGATTGGAATAAGTTTATTGATTAGCTGTACCGATAATTCCAACAAAGAAAATGTTGAACAACAATCTTCCAATTATTTCTCGCCCGTCGATTCAGGAATTCAAGATGGTGGAGTTACTGTAATCTCGATCAATACACCAAAGGGTAAATTTAACGTTTGGACAAAACGCGTAGGGAATAATCCAGGGATTAAAGTTTTACTTTTAAATGGCGGACCAGGATGCACGCATGAATATTTTGAATGTTTTGAAAATTTTCTACCGAAAGAAGGAATTGAGTTCATTTACTATGACCAACTGTCTTGTGGAAATTCAGATAATCCTAAAGACACTTCGTTGTATGATCTTGCAAGATATGTTGAAGAAGTAGAGCAAGTAAGAGTTGCCTTAAACCTCACAAAAGATAATTTCTATTTATTGGGTCATTCATGGGGTGGGATACTTGCACTTGAATACGCATTGAAATATCAGCATAATTTAAAAGCACTGATCATTTCCGACATGATGTGTAGTGCCCCTGAATACAAAAAATATGCTGATGATGTGCTGTCAAAAACGATGAATCCTGCGGTGTTAGATTCAATTCGCACGCTTGAAGCAAAAGGAGATTATGCAAATCCCAAATACATGGAATTGCTCATGCCGAATTTTTATGGACAGCACATTTGCCGCATAACATTGGATCAATGGCCTGAACCGATGGTGCGTTCCTTCAATAAACTAAACAATGAATTATACATTACCATGCAGGGACCGAGCGAATTTGGCATATCAGGAAAGCTGTTGAACTGGGACAGGAAAAATGATTTAAAAAACATTGCAGTTCCCACCTTAACAGTTGGTGCAAAATATGATACCATGGATCCCGAACACATGAAATGGATGTCGACAGCCGTACAAAATGGCAGCTATTTATATTGCCCTAATGGTAGTCACATGTGTTTTTATGATGACCAACAAATTTATTTTAAAGGACTGATTAAGTTTATTCATGCTGTTGCTAAAGGGGAAAAAGGCAATATAATTTAATTTCATATTAATACGATTATTTCCTTTTTACAATTATCTTTACTTTATAAACCAACCAACCATGAGAAAAACCAACACATTGATCCTACTTATCATTTTTATTGTTGTTAATCAAGCCTTCTCCCGTGAAGACATTGCAACATCAAATCGAAAACCATTGTTAAGCAATGTATCAGGCTGCATTGCAACAACAGCACAAGTGGATTTAAATATTAATAATGTTAGGGCACGAATTTTAAATGGTGGAGATTTATGGTGGGATTACAATAATAATGCTGCTGGCATCTATGAAATTCCAAATGGAAGTGGTAAAATTTCCATTTATGCCGGTGCTATTTGGGTAGGTGGATTTGATGTTGCCAACAACCTTAAAATGGCAGCTCAAACCTATCGCCAGACAGGATCAAATGATTTCTGGTCAGGGCCTATTTCCAATGACGGAATTAATCCAATGGATGTAACGCCTTCAACATGTAATGCATACAACAGGTTTTGGAAATTTGACAGGGCGCAGGTTACTACTTTTGCTGGCGGTGGTGCTTCCACACCTGATATTTTATCATGGCCTGGTAATGGAAATGTTGCCATTGGCGAACTTCCGTATCTCGCTCCTTTTTATGACTTAAATAATAATGGCATCTATGAACCATTGAGTGGCGATTATCCCAATTATCTTTTACCTGGCGTTTCACAAACTGGTTGCAACGGTTATTTGCAAGGTGATCAAACAATTTGGTGGGTGTTTAATGATATTGGTAATGTTCATACGGAGACTGGCAGTTTGTTTCCCATTGGTTTGGAAATTCGTGCACAGGCTTTTGCTTTTCAATCTGCCAATACGGCAATCAACAACTCCACTTTTTATAATTACGAAATCATTAACAGAAGTCCTGATGCATTATTAAATACTTATTTCGGTGTTTGGTGTGATGCAGATCTTGGAGATGCATCAGATGATTATGTGGGTTGTGATGTTAATCTTGGATTAGGTTATTGTTACAATGGCGATGCAAATGACGTTGGCGGGTACGGCCTTAACCCTCCTGCTATTGGCATAGATTTTTTCCAGGGGCCATTAGCTGATCCGAATGATGGAATTGACAATGACAGAGATGGCTCAACAGATGAACCGGGGGAAGAAATTATCATGTCTAATTTTCACTATTATGCAAATGTTAACGGGAGTGTTACAGGAAATCCCGCCGCCACAGATGATTATTACCAATACTTGTCAAGTGTTTGGACTAACGGTAGTCATGTAACATATGGTGGCAATGGTGCAGGAACAGGACCTGGTTCAACAACCACTCCTTGTAATTTTATGTTTCCAAGTACTACAGATCCTGCTAATCCAACAAACTGGACAATGAGTAACGGAGGCATTCTCCCTGATGATATGCGTTTTATAGAGTCGGCAGGTAAGTTTACTTTGCAGCCTGGTGCGGTAAATTATGTTACTACAGGTGTTGTTTGGGCACAATCGATTGGCGGTGGGCCGACTGCTTCTGTCGCATTGCTGCTTAATGCTGATACTACCATTCAACAATTATTTGACAATTGTTTTGTTACTGCCATCAACGAGCAAAAGGAATCTTCTTCGTTTTCACTTTATCCTAATCCATGCTTCAGCACTTCGCTATTAAAATTCAATAATGCAGAAGGGGAAAACGTTACTTTAAAAATATTTAACTCTGAAGGAAGACTTGTTCAAACAATTAAAAACATCGTTTCATCGGAAGTACTGATTGATAGAAAACAATTGAAACAGGGGTTATATATATTTCAATTGGAGGACAACAAAACAGTTAAAGCATCCGGCAAACTGACTGTTCTGTAACAGGTAATTATCCAATGCGTTTATGGATGCTCTGGTAATCCGGCACCTTTTTATTTTCGCTCCAGAAGTTGCAGATGAAATTAATCAGCTCCATAAAACCGATGATTCCTGCCGGTTTTACAATATATACACAGTTATTAAAACGGCTTAGGAAATTCCTGTCGTCCTCTTTTGCTGCAGATGTCAGGGCAATAATTGGTATAGATGCAAAATCTTTATCGGCATTCATACCCGCCAAAAAGTCCAGGGCATTCATTCCGGAAACACTTAGATCGAGGATGATGATATGTGGCAGGTAATCCTCCTTTTTGTACTCATTTAACAGTTGGATGGCCATATCGCAGTTTTTGACTGAGCTGATGTCGTGCAAAAAATCATGCGTATGCACAGCCTCCTGAATCAGGGCTGCATGTTCCTTTACATCTTCAATAATCAAAAAACGCAAACTGCTGCGGTGTCTTTTCATAAAATCGGTTAACCTCAAAGTTAAATAGCACAATACTTTTTCCACCTTTGCAGTTCATTATTTTATGAACAATGCTGTTAACCAAAGTGGATTTACCATTTTGTTTTGAATTAATACCATAAATGGACAAGGATTATTATAAAATCTTAGGCTTGCCCAACACTGCCACAAGCGATGATATCAAAAAAGCATATCATCGTCTGGCAAAGCAATTTCATCCTGACCGGAACGGTGGCGACATGGAAGCAGCTGAGGTTTTTAAGGAGGTGAATGAAGCCCACCATGTGCTTGCTGACGAGCATAAAAAAGCCCGGTTTGATGGCCATCAGCATACCGGCTTTCATTTTCAAAAGGTGCATTTTCAACCTTACTTTTTCGTAACAATCGATACCCATAGTGCCAGGTTAAATAAAGAATTTGAAATAACGTTTCGCTATATTGGAGAAGGACGTGTATTTAAAAAGCCGGAGTCAAGTTCCCTTTTTTATAATTCCAGCCCTGTTATCAATCACCGGATGTTGCTAATTGATGGAGGGGAGGTCAAAGAAACTTCAATGACTTTTACGGTGTCGGCAATAGAAACAGGTATATTAACCATTCCTCCGGCTTCTATATTTATTCACCATAAATTATTTCAAACAGAACAGGTAAGCATTCAAATTATCGCAAATGATTGTTTTTTTAAAAAGGGCGAGGCAGCAGGATTGCGACCTTATACTTTTTACCTGCACCGTGAAGAACAAAGCAAAACGGCTTATCGTAGAACATATATATATCGCCATGCATTATTGATTCCGCGCAGCAACTATGCTTATTTCTATCATAGTATTGGCTCAACACTGAAGTATGTTTTTACAGCATTGGGGTTTTTCTATGCTGTTGCAGCCGGGTTTTCTTTTATCTCAGGATTATTGTTAGGTTCATTATGCGGAGGAATTGTTTGTCATAGCATGTACCTATTAACCGGAGTACGCTCGAAATTTTATCATTTGTTGCAAAACTATGCCGTAAAAAACTATATGGAAGACGGCTATAAAGCAGGCAGGGAAGTCAGCTATTGGATCTTTGATGAAAAAGAATTTTATTTTTTGTTAAGTTTGTTCAGGTGAACAATCTCGTCAGCAAAATCTCGTCCGCGTTTTCAACGCGGATGCATACACAGCGCTCCCGATAGCTATCGTGAGAGGACGAGCAAGAGTTGCAAAGGAGGACGAGTAGCGCTAGGACGAGTTATGAAAGTTGATCTCCGTTGTCGGCAGGCTTACTATTGCTGCCAAATTGTTTGTAAGCAACAGACACTTCGAGAATGGTAAACAAAACATAAAAAAGAAGGAAGCAAAAAGCAAATGCCATCATTCCTGCCTTGTTGATTACGGCATACATCACAATAATGGCGACATATAAAAGCAGCTTCAATCCTGTTGCGGCCATATAATATCTTATAAAATGTTTTGGACCGGACTCCACACTTTTTGATAAGCCAAAGTGAAAGGCAGTGGTACTCGTCATGAAAAATAATAATATATATAGAAAATGATGGTACTGTAGTTTAACCGGTAAATTTGGCAAAAGAAAATAATATCCTGCATAGCCTATTGCAGCAATAATTATCAAACGAATAATAAAAGAAAGATTCATCTTATTTTTTAATAAAATCCTTTAGCGTGAGATAAAGTGCGGCAAAGATGGAAAAGAGCAATAACACCAAAGTGCAAACAGGGAATTTCGTCCCTAAGTACTTATCAAGTTTCATTCCGCCCAAAGTGAATAAAAGAACGATGGCTGCCATCTGAAAACTCATGGCGCCGTATTTCATGTAATCGTTAAGCGGTTTTTTCCTTGAGTCCTCCGGCTTCTGCTGGTCGCTCGCCATGTTTGATTTCCTTTATAGAGGGGCCCATGTTACAATTGCCGGTAAAGCTGGCTCCTACTTCTACAACTAGTTTGCCGGTATTAATATCGCCATTGATACGTCCATTGGCTTTTAAAAACAACATTTCACTAACGGTGGCTTTTCCTTTAATCGCTCCAGAAATATCAGCATTCTGACAAAAAACATCACCGTCAACATTTCCGGAAGATCCAATCACCAACTTTGCTTTCGTTGTTACAGAACCTTTTACGGTACCATCAATCCTGATATCACCATTTGAACTTACCTCTCCTTCAATTACGGTTCCGTGTCCGATTATATTAACGGAGGTATTATCACCCTGCAAGGTGTTTACGGCTTTGTTTTTTATTTGCTGGAACATCTTATTAATTTTTAGCTGTACAAAAGTAATTTAAAATCAATTAATAAACTTCGGTTATGCTGCGGTTTCTATATTGCTAGTATAGTGAACATGCACCTCATCGATAATAGAAAGAATACTTGACAAATCAGGTGCCGTCACCAAACGCATGCGATAATCTTTAAAATGATCCAGCCCTTTGAAGTAATTGGTATAATGCCTCCGCATTTCAAATATTCCTACAATGGGTCCCTTCCACTCTACTGATTTTATCAAATGTGCTTTGCAGACTTCCACCCGCTGATGAATATCAGGTGTTGGCAGCCTCTCTCCGGTTTCAAAATAATGTTTAATCTCATTAAAAATCCAGGGATAACCAATGCTTGCTCGGCCAATCATCAAACCATCTACACCATATTTATTTTTTAACTCCAAAGCTTTTTCAGGGGAGTCTACATCGCCATTTCCAAAAATGGGGATATGCATGCGGGGATTATTCTTTATGGCACCTATCAACGTCCAATCGGCAGGGCCTTTGTACAATTGAGCACGTGTGCGGCCATGAATTGTTAAAGCAGAAATACCAATATCCTGTAGTCGCTCCGCAACATCTACTACATTCTTTGTACTGTCGTCCCAGCCAAGGCGTGTTTTAACCGTCACCGGTCTCTTAGCGGCTTTTATCACCTCATTTGTCATTGCCACCATCTTTGGAACATCCTGTAACAATGCAGCACCGGCTCCTCTACAGGCAACAGCTTTTACCGGGCATCCGTAATTAATGTCGATCAAAGCGGGATTAGCCTGGTCGGCAATCACAGCAGCTTCCCGCATAGAATCAATATCGCTGCCAAACAGCTGAATTCCTATGGGACGTTCATATTCAAAAATGTCGAGCTTTTTCACACTCTTACGGGCATCCCTTATCAATCCTTCCGAAGAGATGAACTCCGTATACATTAAATCGGCACCGTTCTGTTTGCATACATAACGAAAAGGCGGATCGCTCACATCCTCCATGGGAGCAAGCAACAGTGGAAAACTGCCTAATTCAACGGATCCTATCTTAACCATAATTTATTGCGGGAAGCCCTCTATCTTCGGCCTGCAAATTTAGGGCAAAATGATGTTGACTAAAAATAAGAAATGGATTGGAATGCTTGCTGATAAGCCTTTTATCAGTAAGATAATGGTTTTTCTTGGCTTTTGCTTACTAAGTATGAGCCTTTTCACTTTTATTGGTTTTGGAATAGCTTCTCTTGTCTTTCATCTTGATTTGATGAACAATCCTGATTTACTCAGTCAATATGATCAACCCGGAGTTGTGAATGCCTTGAAAGTAATTCAAACATTTTCAGCTATCGGTCTTTTCATCATACCGTCAATTATTTCATCGTTGCTTTTCAGTTCACAACCGGCAGCCTATTTATCTTTCAAAAAGCAACCCTCTTTTACTAGCGTTTTACTGGTCACTTTAATCCTGTTTTTATGTTTACCATTTATTAACTGGTTGATTGTTCTCAATCAAAAATTCTCGCTACCGGCCATTTTTTCTGGTATTGAGCAATGGATGAAAAACTCAGAAGAGCAAGCAGCGAAACTTACTGAAGTTTTTCTTAGCACAAGTTCCCCGGGAGGGTTGGCGATAAACCTTATTATGATTGCATTAATTCCTGCCATTGGTGAAGAACTTTTATTCAGGGGTGTCCTTCAACGGTTATTATGCGATGCTTTAAAAAACAGTCATATTGCCATCCTCATTTCCGCTGCAATCTTTAGTGCTTTGCATATGCAGTTCTATGGGTTTATCCCGAGGATGTTGTTGGGTGTTATGTTCGGATATTTTTTAAAATGGAGCAACACACTTTGGCTTCCCATCATTGGCCATTTCATCAACAATGCCACAGCGGTAATCTTTGCCTTTTACGCAGCGAAAACCGATTTACCTTTTAACCAGGACACTATCGGTACTGAGCCTGATGATCAGGTTTTGTTGATCTCAACAACGATTATAACCATTTTATGTATGTTGCTTTTTTATCGTTTAACAAAGAAGGAAAATCCTAAAATCGTCCTTTGAAAAATTCATTTAATTATTACTGTCATTTTATTGTCTTTTTTCAATAATGTTTATCAGGATTTTGCAGGCTGAAAAAGGGATTTTCCTATCTTAGCGCTCCTTAAAAAAACATCTCAATGAAAAAACTAATTCTGGCATTGTGCCTGTACACTTCTTATGCCCAAGCGCAAGAACCATGCTTGAGTGAAATATTATTCCAGGAGCAGGCGAAAAAGGACCCTTCCTCGCTGGAAGCAAGGCAAAATCTGGAAATATTTACCCAAAACTGGATTGCACAACACGGTGGAGAAGCAAAATACGGAGCAAAATCAGCAACTGCAACTTATATAATTCCTGTTGTGTTTCATGTCATTCATAAAGGAGGTGCTGAAAATATTTCCGATGCAAATATTCTTGCCCAGTTAAATGTCATTAACCAGGATTTCAGCCGTCAGAATCCTGATGCAGTAAATACCTATGCACCATTTGTTGCTGCAGCTGCTAACACTGATATTGAGTTTCGACTTGCCCAAATAGACCCAAATGGAAATTGCACAACCGGCATTAACCGTATATATTCTCCTTTAACAACTAATGCCCGAAGCAACATAAAGGCCCTTATCGACTGGCCAAGAGATAAATATCTTAACATTTGGACAGTAGAAAGTATTGAAAACACAAATCAAATTGCAGGTGTTGTTTTAGGATTTGCAACTTTCCCGGGTCCGGATGCTGCACTTGACGGTGCTGTTGTAAGGGCAAGTTCTGTTGGCCCTGTTTCAAGTGCGGGTGGCAGGGTATCGACTCATGAATTGGGCCATTGGCTAAACCTTAGACATATTTGGGGTGATGAAGCAGCATGTGCGAATGATGATGGAGTTGGCGATACTCCTTTGCAGGGAACCTATACTTTCAGCACTTGTCCCTCCTCACCCTATTTTGATGCTTGTCAACCTAATGGTGATGGAATCATGTTTCAGAACTATATGGATTACACAGCTTATACCTGTATGAACCTTTTTACACAGGGACAAGCGGCAAGAATGGATGCGGCTTTAAATAGTGCTACCGGTCAAAGAAGTTCTATTTGGCAGCAAGCAAATCTTATTGCAACCGGTACTGATGGGACACCAGCCGTATTATGTACACCAATAGCGGATTTTATTCCAAGAACAAGATTTGTTTGTGAAGGGGGCTCTTTAACTTTTAAAGAAATGTCATGGGGTGGTGCTGATACAGCCCGTTCCTGGAGTTTCCCTTCCGGAAGTCCTTCTACAGATACGAGTGCACAACCAACTGTTATGTATGCAACCCCCGGGTCTTATGATGTTTCATTAACAGCGAGCAACAGTGCGGGAAGTGATACAAAAACGGTTACCAATCATGTTATTGTCAGTCCAAACGTAGTAGCGCAATCTGTTCCTTATGCTGAAGGTTTTGAAAATGGAACTTTCCCATTTAATGATTGGTATGTAATCAATGATAATGGATCAAGTTCATGGGAGACAACTTCCATTGCCGCTGCTTCTGGTATTAATTCACTTGTTATTGATAATATGGCAGGGCCTGCAAAAGGACCAGATGAATTTATTACACCGGCCTTTAATTTTTCAAATGTTAGTGCCGGAACAATGACATTTAAGGTAGCTTTTGCTTACAAAAGTGCAAGCACCAATACCGATAGATTACAGATTACCTATTCCACCGATTGCGGCGAAACATGGACCTTGCGCAAGACACTCAGCGGAGTAACATTTCCAACTACTGCCAGTTATTTTTCATCTGCTTACTTCCCCGCTCCTTCCGACTGGCGTACTGAATCTGTTCCTATTAGTACTGTAGCAATTATGGGCAAACCCAATGTACGTTTTCGTTTTGAGTTTATGAATGATAATGGCAACAATATATATATTGACGACATCAACATTAACGGAACTGTTGGTATTGGAGAGTTATTGGCTGAAAAGGCAAATCTTAATATATATCCAAATCCATCAAAGACACACACTTATGTTTCCTTTACCACCGATCAGGATTTTAAAGTGCGTATTGAGATATCAGATGTAACCGGAAGGATCGTAAACACCATCAGTGAGAACATGAATGCCGGAGATCACCAGGTTCAACTGAACAATAACCTTGAAAAAGGTGTTTACTTCGTTCGCTTGTTCCTTGACAATAACACGATTACAAAACGTGTGGTAATGCAATAAATAAATATTGACTTTATATATATAAAACGATTAATCATGCCGGCTGTTAAAACGACTGATAAGAATTTCGCTATTAAAACAACTTATGTTGTTTATGCATCACCTGAAAAAGTTTTTGAAGCTTTAACAGATCCGGGTATTATCTCCAGTTGGGGAGGTGGTCTTGCAATTGTAGAAAACAAGATCGATGGTAAGTTTGAACTTTTTGATGGATGGGTGAAAGGTGAAGTGAAAGAATATGATCCCGGTAAAGAGTTAAGCTATACCTGGAAGCCGGAAGAATGGGCCAAAAAGGTTAGCCCTTCGCTGGTCAATTACAAATTCAAAGTGCATCCTGCTGGAACAGAAGTCATTCTCGAACATACCGGTTTGCCAAGCCAGGAAGAAACCGATAAACACACCAGTGGCTGGATGGATTTTATTTTTGAACCGCTGAACGAGTATTTCACCAGCTAAACGGTTTCTTGCTTTGGTGATTTCTATAATCGTATTGTCTTACTTCTGAATATAATTGAAATGCACTTCTTGCAAGGTTGTGCTTGGCATCAATACCGATAATTGTTGATTACCCTTTCGAAAGCTCTCCTTTGAGGTAATCAATCACGTTAACTTCGCTGCAATCAATATTTTTCAATTCGGAAAGATACCAGGTGATCCAGTCACCATAATGAATAAGATAAAAAGTTTTCTCCAATTGTGAGTTGCCCTTGCTCCAGAGTTCATGGATGTGCGGTGTGTATTTTGCAAAAATATTTTTACAGAGGTCCATTCTTTTTTGTGTCCGTTGGTAATCATCATTGTTGCGCAAAAACACTACGGCAAGACTTTCATTCGGCGTAGTCCAGCCTACCAATTCATTATGATTCATCTCCGGAAAAACATGGTGCCAGCATAACATTTTTGCATTTTCATCAACCTGCTGACGAAAACGAATGCTTACTCCTTCATAATTGGCTGTACTGTATATAACAGCAATCTTTCCCATCAATTTTTCAGCGAGCGACCGCGCCCCCATCATTATATTTTGCTCTTCCGAATCAATCAATGTTACAGCGGCCTTTAATTGATTTACAAAACGGTTGCTGATCAAATCAAATTTTTGCAAGACATAAAACAATTGGGTTGCAGAAAATCCAAATGCAGACCGTGGAGGCATTCCACCCGGAATAATAATGGTTGAATAATTATTTTTTGCTGCAATTTCAGCCACTTTCCCGCCGGCAGTTACACAAACAATTAATGCACCTTTTTGTTGAGCTGCTTCCAATGCCTGCAATGTTTCTTCTGTATTTCCGGAGTAAGAGGAAGCAATTACTAAAGTATGTTCATTAACAAATCCGGGAATAAAATAATCTTTACTAACCAGAAATGGCACTTTTAATTCACTGTCGCAGACCTGTGCTACAATTGTTCCGCCAATTCCTGAACCGCCCAATCCTGTTACCAGGACATTGCGGATTTCACGTTTCGACTGGGGAGAAAAAGCTTCTCCTATTGCCATAGCTTGATTAATATGTTTGGTAAAGGCTGCAATATGTTCTTTCATTAACATGGTAAGTAGTTTTATCTTTTAAATTAGTGGTTCAATTAACAATACTTCAAACATAACCACAAAAATAATTTTCTGTTCGTAAATTGCTTTTAATATTTTTGAAAGTTGTTAACGAACTAATGAATAATAGACTTTTCTTCCTCTTCCTGGCGATTCTTCTGACCTCTTGTGATAGCAGGAATGGTGGATTTAATGTTTTCTCAGTTGAAGAAGATGTGCGACTCGGTAAAAGAATTAGTGAGCAACTGGAAGCAACAGGTGGCGCACCACTCCTCTCTGCAACAGCATATCCTGATGCTTATCGCCATTTGAGGCAAATAGCAGGGGCCATATTGAAATCAAAGAAAATTCAACACAGGGATGACTTCCCCTGGGAATTACAGATCATTGAGGACGATTCTGTACTTAATGCTTTTTGCACACCGGGAGGGTATATATATGTGTATACAGGCCTTATCAAATTCCTCGATAGTGAAGATCAGCTGGCAGGAGTTCTCGGTCATGAGATTGCGCATGCAGATCTGCGACATAGCACTGCGCAGCTCACTAAGAATTATGGCTTGCGCATTATTATCAACCTTGTTATTGGCAATTCCAGCTTCCTGGGAAATGCAGTAGGCAACCTGTTAAGTCTGAATTTCAGCAGGAATGATGAAACTGAAGCAGACATGCAATCAGTGGAGTATTTAATGGACACCAATTATGATCCGCTGGGTGTGGCTCGTTTCTTTCAAAAAATGGAAGGCAGTCAATCGATTGGCATGATGCAATTTTTAAATACGCATCCTAATCCTGAAAACCGAGTAGAAAAAATAGTTGAGCGATGGAAATTGTTGGGAAGTAAGAAGGGCAAGGAATTCAAGGAAGAATATAAGGTGTTGAAAGCATCATTGCCCTAACGATAAAATTTATAGTGGCAGTAGGCAACTAACAACTTCCTTCTTTGACCTTCAGGAGGAATCTGTTTAAATCTTACCTGAATGATTATGGGATTGAAGATGCCTGCTCTATTGATTGATCTCTAAGGGTTATTCCAAAAAGTTTCCTCCTGAATGACATCAATGGGAGTCAACTTCTAACAAATTTGATACTTTTGCCCCCTCAATAAAATTCTGCCATTTCACGATACTTTATCTAAAATTAACCGATTAACAAAAATTATGTTTTCAGAACAGGAATTGTTGCGCAGGCAAAAAATGAATGAATTGATCAGTATGGGAATAAATCCATATCCCGCTGAATTATTTGATGTTACTACTAATTCAAAAGAGATTAAAGCTGATTTTGACTTGCGGCCGGACGAATTTAAAAACATCGGTATTGCAGGGCGCATCATGAGTTTGCGAGATATGGGAAAAGCGGCATTTGTTGTGATTCAGGATGCTATCGGAAAAATTCAATTATATATAAAGCGTGATGAGATATGTCCGGGAGAAGATAAAAACCTGTATGATGTTGTTTATAAGAAACTGATGGATATTGGCGACATCATTGGTGTTAATGGTTATGTTTTCAGAACCAAAACCGGTGAGATTTCCGTGCATGTCGGTGAATTAAAACTGCTAACCAAAGCACTGCATCCTTTACCCATTGCAAAAGAGAAAGACGGAGTTATATTTGATGCTTTCACTGATCCTGAGCAACGTTACCGCATGCGTTATGTTGATCTCATCGTTAACC
Source organism: Bacteroidota bacterium (assembly GCA_031418215.1). Taxonomy (GTDB): domain Bacteria; phylum Bacteroidota; class Bacteroidia; order AKYH767-A; family OLB10; genus JANOXC01. The sequence continues at coordinate 1,710 of JANOXC010000143.1, read as the reverse complement.
CTCATGTGAAAGAAGTATTTATAAAACGCACAAAGCTGGTCGACAGCATGCGCTCTTACCTGAATGCCAAAGAATACCTTGAAGTAGAAACACCAATACTTCAACCTCTTTATGGAGGCGCTGCTGCACGTCCTTTTAAAACGCATCACAATACGCTGGACATGACTTTATATATGCGTATTGCCAATGAACTTTATTTAAAGCGTTTGATTGTTGGCGGGTTTGACGGCGTATATGAATTTTCAAAAGATTTTCGCAATGAAGGAATGAGCCGTTTTCACAATCCCGAATTTACTCAGATGGAATTGTATGTGGCTTATAAAGATTATTACTGGATGATGGATTTGGTGGAAGAGATGGTAGAAAAAGCCGCATTAGACCTGAATGGTTCTACCTCATTAACCGTAGGCGAGCATACCATTGATTTTAAACGTCCCTGGAAACGCTTTACCATGTATGAAGCCATTGCACATTACACAGGCATCGACATTACTGAAATGGACGAAGCTGCATTGCGTGAGGTTTGCAAAAAACTGAAACTGCATGTTGACAATACCATGGGCCGCGGGAAATTAATTGATGAAATTTTTGGCGAAACGTGTGAGCCAAATTTGATTCAGCCAACATTCATTACAGATTACCCATTGGAGATGTCGCCACTTGCCAAGAAGCATCGCAGCAAACCGGGATTAGTAGAACGTTTTGAAGCCATTTGCAACGGGAAAGAAATATGCAATGCTTTCAGTGAGCTGAATGATCCAATTGATCAGCGCAAACGATTTGAAGAACAATTAGAATTAGGGAAACGCGGTGATGAAGAAGCCATGCAATTGGATGAGGACTTCCTTCGCGCCATTGAATATGGCATGCCGCCAACAGCAGGTTTAGGTATCGGTATCGACCGTTTGTGTATGATCATGACGAATTCCAATTCTATTCAGGATGTTTTATTTTTTCCGCAAATGAGGCCGGAAACTATTGAGAATAAATTGTCTGAACTGTGATTTTTGGGATTTATTTGATTAAAAATGATTTAGACTTCGCATAACTATGTTAAGCTTTTTTTGTAGGTGCGAGGCTCAGCCTCGTATCTTGTAATTATCAGGCATCTTGCCTGAGAAAACAGCTGAAAAAGGCCGGAGGCCGCTTAATAGTTCAACACGCGGCAGCGCCACGCGCTTACGGAGCTTACTAGCGTGTTATTGAAAATAACACGAACATTGAAATCAGTGAAATCAAATAAATCATTAAAATCAGTGGTCCTTGACGGTATCTTTCCAATGCCACAAATGCAAACAAGCATAGGTCCTGTAAGGAGACCATGCTGAAGAAATTTTCAGCATCTTTTCTTTCCTCTTCTTCTTATCCGCTGTTTTCAATTTATAAATCCTAATCATGGCTTGTTGAATGCCAAGGTCATCAATTGCAAAAACATCTTCACGCGCCAACGTAAACATCAATTGCATTTCAACAGTCCATCTGCCTACCCCTTTAATTTGTGTGAGGTATTCAATCAATGCTTCATTTTCCAACTTATGCAATTTCTTTGCATCCAATCCCTGTTCCAATGCGAAACGGGAAATATTATGGATGTAATTTGCTTTGGAATTAGACAAACCAATCGAACGCAACTTTTCAACCGGCATATCAAGTACTTGCACAGGAGTGGGCTCATGTCCTCCGAACAAGTCAAGAAAACGAAGATGAATG
>JANOXC010000142.1:0-4085 GCA_031418215.1 Bacteroidota bacterium | reverse complement strand
TTAATTTAAAAATTTGAAAATGGGTAATTTGCAATTTTTTTTTAAAAACAATCAGTACATAAACATATCAGAACATTATATAATGAAACAAATCTTATTACATATCTCAATCGTTACCATTATATCATCATGTTCCAACCCTCAACAAAAGCAAAGGGATGAAATCAGTGCTGCGGAGAAAGTATTGTTCAGTGATTCCACCATGATTGCTGATAAGGTGAAGGCTAATGAGTTGATGAAGATGTATATTGCTTATGCTGATCAGTTTCAGGATGACAGTTCATCAGCTGATTATCTTTTTAAAGCCGGTGATTTGGCAAACAACCTACATCAGCCGTCGCAAGCCATTGCGCTTTTTGGTAGGGTGCAGCGTTACCATGTATATAATAAAGTGCCGGTTGCATTATTTCTTCAGGGGTTTATTTCGGAGACTGAATTGCAGGACTTCGCGCAGGCTAAACAATTCTATGAATCTTTTCTTCAAAAATATCCGAATCATCAGTTGGCAGATGATGTTCAATCATCATTGAACAACCTTGGAAAATCTCCGGAGGAGCTAATTAAGGAGTTTGAAGCAAAGCAAAGTGAACAGGATAGTCTTGCAATTAAGTGATGAAAAAACCAGCAAAGACTCAAATTAAAGAGCAGATACAAAAGTCCGTTGAGCAAAAGCGGATGCTGCTGGAGCGTGAAAAAAAAGCGCTACAGGAAGCCAAGTTGTTGCAGTATCTCGCTTTAATTGTCGCGGCATTTGGTTTTATATTATATGTCAACACACTTCATCACCAATATGCTTTGGATGATTATTCACTGATCATTGAAAATGCAAGTACGCGCAAGGGCTTTGATGGAATAGGTGAGATTTTTAAAACCAGCTATCGTTTCGGATATATATTTGTTTCGGATGAACCGTACAGGCCATTAAGTAAGGCCATGTTTGCAATAGAGTGGGGACTGGCACCCAATAATCCTGCATTGGGACATTGGATCAACGTTTTATTGTACAGTCTTACCGGTTTTCTGATTACCATTACATTATATAAATATTTTAAATCTCTTTCTCTTGCTTTCTTCTCAGGATTATTATTTATTGCACATCCAATACATACAGAAGTGGTTGCCAATATCAAGAGCCGTGATGAGTTGCTTGCTTTGCTTTTTTCAGTGCTCACCTTGTTTGCCTGGAAGATATATGTGGAAAGGAAAAAGACTTATTTGGTAATCTTAACGGCTTTATTTTTTTTTCTGGCATTAATGTCTAAGGAATCAGCAATTACCTTTGTTGGAATATTTACTTTAGTTTGGTATTTCTTTTATTCAGATAAAGCAAAAGTGGCTGTTAAACCGCTCATAGGAATCATCGTTGCGTTAATTGTTTTTCTATTGATCAGAAACAGTATTGTGGGAAATGTAATTTCGTTGAAACCTTCAATAGCTGATAACCTCCTAATGGCAGCACCGGACAATGCTCATCGTTTTGCAACAGCCATTTTTATTATGGGATTGTATATTAAATTACTTTTCATCCCATATCCATTGGTCTTTGATTATTCTTTCAATCAGATACCGATTATTGGTTTTTCAGATTGGCGTTTCATTGCATCATTAATGGTGATGCTTTTAGCCGGTATTGCAGCGGTGATTAAATTAAAAAGCCGATCAGCATGGGTGTTTGGGATTTTGTTTTTCTTCATTACCATTTCCATTTCCTCCAATGTAATTATTTTAATTGGTACCAATATGGCTGAACGATTATTGTATACTCCATCACTTGGTTTTTGTGTTGCTATAGGATATTTTATTACTCACATTTTTAAAGTGCCGGAAGGCATTCTATCTATAGGCCATTTTTTTACAAAGAATTGGAAAGGTCATTTTACATTGGGGGCAATTGTTCTAGGATTTTCTGTAGTGACAATTGCGCGTAATCCGGCTTGGAAGAATAATTTTACTTTATATTCCAATGATGTGAGCTTATCTCCAAACAGTACACGTACGCATTATTACCTGGGCAATTACCTGATAAAAGATGAAAGTTTAAAAGGTAAATCAGAAGCTGAAAAGGATAGTATAATGAAGTTGGCAGTCAAGGAATTGAGGAAATCATTGGAAATTTACCCTCCTTTTGTGGATGCCTGGAATCAGTTAGGAGTTTTGTATAATAAATTGAAAGATTTGAATGAAGCGATGAATTGTTACAATACAGCATTAAGATATAATCCGAATGAACCTACTGTACATAATAATATTGGAACCATCTTTTTCGAATCGGGGAATTATCCTGAAGCTGAAAAGGCTTTCCTTAAAGCCATTCAAATAAATCCCAACTATATAGATGCATTTAACAATTTAGGAAGTGTTCAAGGAATGATGAAAAGATATGATGAGGCAATTATATCTTTTCAAAATGCCATACGTCTTGATCCGGGCAATATTAGCGCATGGCATTATTCAGGCGTTACATGGCAATTAATGGGGAATCAGCTGAAAGCAGATGATTGTTTTAAGAGGGAAAATCAATTGAAAGGAGGTTGATTTACAAGATGACTCTTTTAGAAGAGCAATTGATAGTTATTACTATCTGTTTATAAACATATAAGGATAATGAATTATAAAATTTAGTTGATTTTATTTTAAATTATGTCATTTATAAGAATGACAAACGCTATAGTTTTGATAGTTAGATGAAAAAAAATCCTGGAAAAATAATAGAGAGACAGCGGCATAAATCTGCAGAATTAAAGATAAGCCAAGAAAAGAAATTAGTCCATAATCTTGCTTTTATAGTGGGATTAATTGGTTTTATTATATATGCAAACACACTGCATCATGGTTATGCCATGGATGATAATTCTTTAATTGCTGAGAATTTTAGTACACAAAAAGGATGGGCTGCGATTGGGGAGATATTCAAGACTAGCTATCGTTATGGTTATGTATTTACTTCTGCCGATTTATACCGTCCTTTGAGCAAAGTAATGTTTGCAATTGAGTGGTGGATAGCACCAAACAATCCTTCATTAAATCATTGGATTAATGTTATTCTTTACAGTGTTACCGGTTATTTTATTACATTAACGTTGTATCAGTTTTTCAAATCTGCAGCATTAGCGTTTGTTAGCGGACTTTTGTTTATGGTACATCCAATTCATACAGATGTAGTAGCGAATATTAAGGGAAGGGATGAAATTTTAGCTTTGCTTTTATCCATTTTGGCCCTATACTTCTGGCGGAAGTATTTGGAAAATGGAAAAATATTTCAGGTGGTCTTAACATTCATCTTTTTTTTTCTTGCTTTATTTTCAAAAGAATCAGCAATTACCTTCCTTGGCGTTTTCATACTTGTGTGGTTCTTCTTCGATTCAATGAAGACGAAGGAAAATTTCAAAACATTTATTGGCCTTTTTGTTCTCGCCATATTGTTTTTAATAATTCGTCATAATATTGTTGGGAATATAGTATCAGCTACCTATGCAATTGAGGATAATTTTTTAATGGGAGCTCCTGATGTGCTTCATCGCTATACTACTATTATTTATAGCATGGGAATTTACCTTAAACTATTGTTTTTGCCATATCCACTTGTTTTCGATTATTCCTTTAACCAAATTCCGATCGTTGGATTAAGTGATTTTCGTTTTATTATTTCATTCATTGCAATTGCTTTTCTTGCTGTTTTAACAGCGATACGAATAAGAAGTAAATCAATTTGGGTTTTTGGTGTCTTATACTTTTTTGTTACTTTTTCGGTAGCATCTAATATTTTTGTAGTTATTGGTACCAGCATTGCAGAAAGACTACTCTATGCGCCATCATTGGGATTTTGTATTGTAATTGGATTTTTGATTTGTAAAATTTTCAAATCAAAAGAAAATTTGAACTCTATCAAAGTTTTTTTATTGATTAATAGTTCGATGTTTGTCTTTGTTCTTGCTATTTTAATTGTATTTTCCTCTATAACAATTGTCCGAAATCCTGTTTGGAAAAATGATTTGACATTATATTCACATGATATTAAAATATCACCAAACAGTGCCCGTTTACATTTTTATCTTGGAAATACGCTTATGAAAGAAGAAAACCTT
>JANOXC010000141.1:0-45369 GCA_031418215.1 Bacteroidota bacterium | reverse complement strand
CAAAACTAATTATTTTCGCAGCGTGGGACGATTAATGGCTATTGATTATGGAACAAAACGAACAGGACTGGCAGTAACCGATCCAACAAAGCTGATAGCTACCGGACTGGTAACTGTTTCAACAGCTGAAGCCATCAATTATATTAAAGACTATGCATTAATGGAACCTATTGAGGCATTCGTTATTGGTATGCCTCGTCATCTGAATAATACAGATGCGGCAATTGTTCCTGAAATAAATCAATTTATCAATAAATTACAGACGCAATTTCCTACTGTAACAATCAATACCTATGACGAGCGTTTTACTTCATTGATGGCAAAAAAAAGCATGATTGAAAGTGGCCAGAATAAGAAAACACGTAGGAATAAAAGTTTATTGGATAAAATCAGCGCGACGATTTTATTGCAATCCTGGCTTGAGAAACAACAATATCAAAAATGATTTATCCAATAGTAGCATATGGCGACCCAGTTTTACGGAAACGTGCCATTTCAATTTCAAAAGATTATCGGGGACTCGATGATATCATTTCAAATATGTTTGACACGATGTATCATGCATTAGGTGTAGGCTTAGCCGCACCACAAATTGGATTATCTATCCGATTGTTTGTTGTAGATGCATCTCCTTTTAAAGATGATGACGGCAATGCAGGAGGATTTAAGAAAGTATTTATTAATGCGGAAATCTTAAAGGAAGAAGATGCTAAATGGAAGTTTAATGAAGGTTGCCTTAGCATCCCCGGAATTAGAGAAGATGTGGAAAGAAAAGGCAAAATAACAATGCGTTATTTAGATGAATATTTTATTGAACATCTTGAAGTGTTTGATGGCATGCCTGCTCGAATTATACAACACGAATATGACCATATTGATGGCGTATTGTTCACTGATCGTTTAACACCTCTCAAAAAACGCATGCTAAAAGGCAGATTGACTGATATTTCAAAAGGTTATGTTGATGTGAGTTACAAAATGCGCTTTTCAAAAAAATAATTTTATTTATCAAAAGGTATATTGAAATAATGCCGGTATTTCTGATTGGATTTATGGGTTGCGGAAAAACTACTGCCGGTAAAATTGCCGCTGATACACTTGGTTTAAACTTCATTGACCTGGATAACTTCATAGAAGAAAAGCATCACAAAACAATTACTGAAATATTTGCACTTGAAGGAGAAAATAGTTTCCGATTACTCGAACGTAACGCAATTGGCGAATTGCAAGAAGGAAAAAACCTATTGATTGCAACAGGTGGCGGCTTTCCCTGTTTTGAAAATAACATGGAATGGTTGAATGAAAATGGTGAAACAATCTTTTTGAAAGCACATCGTGGCACACTTTATTCGCGTCTATCATCAAATAAAAAAAACAGGCCACTCATTAAAGACCTTAGTGATGTAGCATTAATGGAGTATATTATGAATGTTTTGCCCGGCAGGGAATTTTACTATGAAAAAGCTAAATTTCAAGTCGAAACAATGCAAGAAAAACCAGTTGAATTGGCTAATAAAATTTCATCATTGATTTCAAAAATCAATAATAAATAACCTACCAATCTTTTTCAGGATTACCGGTAGTTGCATCAAAGCGTTTAGCTAGTTTCTTTTGCAGATTTTTCTCATCATTTTTTAATGCCTGCAACATTCTTTCAGCATCTTCCTTCGATATTTTTGGTTGACTTTTTTGCCGTTGCTGATTCTTTTCCTGCTCCTCTTTATCTTTCTTATCCTGATTTTGTTTTTGCTGATCCTGCTTATCTTTATTCTGTTGATCTTTCTTTTGATCCTTTTTTTGATCTTTCTTTTGTTCGTTTTCTTGCTGCCTCAATTTACTCAAAGCATAAGAAAGGTTATACCTTGCATCCTCATCATTTGGATTTGCGCGTAGAGCTTGTTTATAAGCGTCTACACTTTCCTGGTATTTTTCGGTCTTCAGCAATGCATTTCCAAGATTATAAAAAGATCTTTCTTTAGCAGATTTATCATTATTCAATTCAGCACTTCCGGAATAATATTTTACAGCCTCCTCTTGCTTTCCTTGCTTATATAATGCATTTCCCAGATTATAATTACCTTCATAAGTCTTGCCATTTTTTTCGATTGATTTCCGGTAATTCGTTTCTGCTTCGGTATAGTTTTTACGTTTGTATTCCTTATTACCATCCCTGATCAAACTACGTTCATTTTGCCCTGAAGCAAAATAAATAGTAAAACAACATATGAGAAACAACAATATTATTTTTTTCATTTCATGTAATGTAGTAAGATAAATATTTCCTTTACCAAAAACGTATTAAACTCAGTTCAATTTTCTTAAGTAATTTTCCTTTTACTGCCAAATAAGTTCAATTGCATTATCCATTTGCTTTTGCGTTCTCCTAGTAAAAACTCCAGAAGTATGATAAACAGCGCAGCAGCAGCAAAATATTGGTATTGATTTTCATAATCCGTAAACATTTTTGCTTGAAATTCTTTTTTCTCCAGTGTGTTAATCTCCTTTAGAATCAAATCTAACCCATCATCACTGTTGGATGCTCTTACAAACCTGCCATGACCAGCTTCTGCTATTTCCTGTAATGCTACCGGATCAAGTTTGGTAACAACCGTCTGACCACTATTGTCCTGTCGGTATCCAATCTTGGTACCGTTATTAAATATAGGGATTGGCGCTCCTTCCACTGAACCCATGCCAATTGTATATGTTCGTGCCCCATGCTCCCATGCTTTTTTTGCAGCATCAACAGCATCATCTTCATGATTTTCACCATCTGTTATAATAATGATAGCACTGTGTTTACGTGAACTATCACTGAAAGCAGAGGTGGCCACATCTATTGCTGCGCCAATAGCAGTTCCTTGTCGTGGTATAATTTCAGGATCCACCGTTGAAAGAAATAATTTTGCCGCACCATAATCTGTCGTGATGGGTAATTGTGTATAGGCCTCGCCCGCAAAAACCACAAGGCCAATCCTGTCGCCCTGAAGTTTATCAATCAATCTTGAGATCGCTTGTTTACTTCGCTCCAATCTGCTTGGCCTGATATCTTCAGCTTTCATAGAATTCGAAACATCTAAAGCAATTACAATATCCACTCCCTTCCGTTTTACTTCTTCAAGCTTAGATCCTATCAATGGGCCGCAAAGGGCGATAATCAATAATGCTAAGGAAATCATCAACATTATAAATTTCATTCCCGGTCTTGATAATGAAACATCAGGGAAAAGTTGCATGATTACAGATTCATCACCAAACTTTCGTAATGCTTTTTTCTTCCATCGACGCATTGCCATATATAAAATGATGAACAATGGCAATAAGCCAAAAAAATAAATCATATCATGGTAGGCAAAACGAAACATTTATATCAGTCTTAAGTTAATTTATATATTGTTTTGATATTGAATTCAAATAAGTTTTAAGGTAACGTCCTTAGCCAGGTATAACGCAAGAGTAATTCAAGTACGAACAGTAAGAAAGCAGTCAACAACCATGGCAAATATTCTTCTGTATAACGTTTGAATTCGGTAACTTCAATTTTCGTTTTTTCCATTTTATCGATCTCGGCAAAAATGGATTCCAGCTTCTTGTTATTTGTTGCCCGGAAGTATTTCCCATCCGTTGATTGAGCAATCTGTGTCAATAATTCTTCATCGATCTGCACTTCTACATTCTGGTATTGAACTCCAAAAGGTGTCTGTACCGGATAAGGCGCCATACCTTTCGTTCCTACACCAATGGTATAAACGCGTACACCAAATGTGCGTGCTATTTCTCCTGCTGTTAATGGAGGGATTGAGCCGGAATTATTAACCCCATCAGTAATCAGGATTATTACTTTACTTTTTGATTTAGAATCTTTAATTCGCGCTACTGCTGTTGCCAATCCTTCGCCAATAGCTGTTCCCTGTGCAAGCATCCCGGTTTTAATATCATGCATCAGATTAAATATCACCGAATGATCACTAGTAATTGGGCATTGGGTAAAACTCTCTCCACCAAAAACCACCAATCCGATCAAATCATTCGGGCGGCCTTCAATAAATTCAAGTGCTAGTTTCTTTGCTGCTTCTATTCTGTTTGGGCGAAAATCTTCTGCTAGCATACTCTCTGAAATATCCAATGCCGTAATGATGGATATTCCTTCTGTTGTAGTATTTGATCCTCTGGAACTTGATTGTGGACGTGCAAGTGCTACAATGAGGAGGCCAACAGAAAAACAACGTAAAATGATTGGCATATTCACCAACCTTTGTCGAAGTGTTGGTTTATAATGTTGAAATGGTTCAGTACTGCTGATTAGTACGCGTGGTCTTGTTTTTCTTTTAAACTTTAGAAAATAAAAAATCATCATTGGCACCAACAGCAGTAGCCAAAAAGCCTCCGGATTTTTAAAGGTGATGTCCTGAAAATAATTAATCATGCTTTCACCTCCTCCTTTTTATTTTCCTCAGGCTTTAAAGCACATTCGGTTACAAATTTTATGGCATCACGCATTGATTGTTCATTTTCGTTCGCCAATGGTTGGAGCTTTGCAAATTTTGCAAGATCTGAAAGCATTAGTAAATCGATCAACTGACGGCGGGTTTCTGGGTTTAGTTGAAGCAATTTAGGATGATTCACTATTTCATCTGTTATTTGCTCCATTGCATGAATCTCCCATCGCTGCTCGATAAATGTTCGCACAATTTCACTGATTGAGGAATGATAATATTTATATCGTCCGTTTTGCCAGTGTTTTTCTTCATCCAACAATTTTAGAGAAGTCAACGCCACTTCATGCGCGGGAATTTTAGGCTTAGAAACAAAAATTTCAGGCTTGACCTTTTTACCATAGCGCATATAAACATAAACTCCAACCAGTATTAAAAGAATACCCGCAATACCAAAAATGAAATACCATATATAATCCCTCCAGTTAAAAGGAATTTCAGCAAGGTCTTTTATGTCATGTATTGCTTTTGTTGTATCAACAGGCATAATCATTACAGTGAGCAGTAATGGGTTTGTTTTATAAGAAGTTGTATCAACGCCATTAACAGCATTAAAGCTTATAGGAGGAATAACAAAATAACCGGAATCAAAAGCTGTTATGGTTAGCTTTTGTTTTCTATACAATACACCGGCATCACCAGTTGCAATGGTGTCAATCTTTCCCCGGCTAATTATTTCAATTTTACCAATGGTATCGGGAAATAGCGGCCATTTTATTTGATTTTTTTTATTTTGCTTTAGCTCAATTGAAAACTGAACCTGCCTACCAATAAGAATGACATTGGAATCAAGTGTTGCTTTCGCCTCAGTTGACTGACCATTAGCCATCTGAATACCGCCAAATGAAATAACAGAACACAAAAAAAGAAAAGCAATAGCGTTACAATTCTTAATGCTGAATTCCTTGACAAATTTTATCATTTTACAAATCATACCCCACAACAATTCAAAATCTTTTTTCTCGTTTCTTAAATAAACTTAATAAAGGTTGCACGTAAGGCTGATCAGTTCGAAGTATTGTAAAATCCACTCCGCTTCTATTCAGTCTTTCAGTAGTCATTCTTTCATTTTGTTTCCACCATAAATGATAATCGCGTCGTAAAGATGCATTAGCGGAATCCATCATCACAATTTTACCCGTCTCAGCATCCATAAATCTTATCAGCCCCATATCAGGCATTTCCATTTCCCTTTGATCATAAATCCTGATTGCTGCAAGATCATGTTTTTTGGAAGCAATTTTCAATGCATCATCATAGCCTGTTGTAATAAAATCACTGATCAGAAATGCAATACTTCTCTTTTTAATAACATTGGTGAAATAACGTAATGCTCCTGCCAAATCAGTTCCATTGCCACTTGGCTCAATACTAATAAGCTCTCTTATAATTCGCAGAATGTGCGACTTACCTTTTTTAGGCGGAATAAATTTTTCAATCTTATCAGAAAAAAATATCACTCCTGTTTTGTCATTATTAGCAATGGCAGAAAATGATAATACAGCGCACAACTCAGTAATCAACTCATGCTTGCTTTGCAATTTCGTGCCGAATTTACCTGAGGCGCTCACATCTACCAATAACATTACTGTAAGCTCGCGCTCTTCTTCAAAAACTTTAATATATGGATGATTAAATCTCGCAGTTACATTCCAGTCAATACTCCTTATGTCGTCGCCGTGAATGTATTCCCTGACTTCACTAAAGGCCATACCTCTTCCTTTATAAGCACTGTGATATTCACCGCTGAAAACCTGCGCTGATAACCCACGAGTCTTAATCTCAATCTTACGAACCTTTTTTAAAAGCTCACTGGTTTCCATTTATATATTCAATCTTTGTAATTACTGAGTATTATAAAAAAAATTATATCAATCCTTCATCTTAACGGCAATTTTTAACACCGAACTCCGAACTAAAAACGCCTAACTTCATCAAGGCACTTCAACAACATTAAGCACTTCATTGATTACTTCATCAGTTGTTACATTTTCAGCCTCAGCTTCATAAGTAAGGCCGATCCGATGCCTCATAACATCATGACAAATTGCACGAATATCTTCAGGAATTACATACCCTCTTCTTTTAATAAAAGCATAGGCTTTGGCCGCTAAAGCGAGATTAATACTTGCACGGGGAGAACCGCCATAACTAATCAACATCGCCAATTTTTTTAAATTTGACTCTTTTGGAAAGCGAGTGGCAAAAACAATATCCAATATATATTTTTCTATTTTCTCATCCATATAAACCTCTCGAACAGCAGATCTAGCCTTCACAATTTCATTCGTGGTAATTACAGCATTAACCTTTGGATATTCAGCAACCAGGTTTTGACGAATAATTAAACGTTCTTCTTCTTTGGTTGGATAACCAATTACTACTTTCAACATAAATCGATCAAGCTGGGCTTCCGGTAAAGGATAAGTTCCTTCCTGCTCAATCGGGTTCTGTGTTGCCATTACCAGAAACGGTTCTTCTAACTTGAATGTTTCATCGCCAATAGTGACTTGCCTTTCCTGCATGGCCTCTAATAATGCGCTTTGAACTTTTGCAGGTGCACGATTTATTTCATCCGCAAGTACTAGGTTGGCGAATAATGGCCCCTTTCTAACGGTGAACTGTTCTTGACGCAGGCTATAAATCATTGTACCAACCAAGTCAGCAGGAAGTAAGTCAGGAGTAAATTGCAAACGACTGAACTTTGCATGTATAGCCTGAGCCAATGATTTAATGGCCAGCGTTTTTGCAAGTCCCGGAACTCCTTCCAATAATATATGGCCGTTTGATAACATACCAATTAGCAATCGTTCCAACATTTGTTTTTGACCAACAATAGTCTTCCCTAATTCCATATTCAGCAGTTCAACAAAAGCGCTTTCCTGCTGAATTTTTTCATTAATTTCTCGAATGTCCATATTGTTCAATTTTAGCTCGCAATTATACTCTATTTTCTATGATGTTAACTGTTAAAAACTAGTTAAGAATTAACAAGGCTCATTTAATTTCCATTTTATACATAATGCCCTTAAATTATTCAGGAAACGATTTTCGGCTTAGCGATGTAGTGGATTTTTTATGCTAAAGCTCCTACTAAACTCGAATGCGAAAACTTTCAGTAATATTTCCATAACCCAAGTCAGCCACAACTTTGATACTAAGCAGTAGCAGCATAAGCAAATGGACTAAATGAGCTGAATATGTTTTTAAGTTGTTTTTTCAACTATGACGGCAGTTCCATAAGCTAAAACTTCAGTAAGTCCTTGCATTACATCATTTGCATCATATCGCATATTAATAATTGCATTACACCCAAGTTCTTTGCCATGTTGTATCATTAATTGCAATGCTTCCTCCCTGGCATTTTCACATAATTCAGTATAGATGGAACTTTTCCCTCCAAAAAGGGTCATAAAACTGCCGGCGATATTTCCTACAATACTTCTGGATCGCACCGTTATTCCACGAACCAATCCTAATTGCTTTGTTACCTTGTAACCTTCCAAAGATGAGCTTGTTGTTAATAAAGTTAATTCTGTCATTTTTCTCTTATTGATTCTATACTAGTTTGACTATTCGATTAAGCCCGTTTTTGAAGTGGGTTCTGGTCTCCACTTAATACCTAGTTGCTATTTTCTTTAGACTATATCGGTCGAATAAAATAGCAGCGTACCGTTTTTTCAATATCCTGTGTCATTTCTAAACATATTCAATGTGATCCGCTAATTAGCTGTTGCGTACTCTTGGATCGAGGAACCCATAAAGAACATCAGTTATCATATTAATTAAAACAAAAAACAACGAAACCATTAAAACTGATCCCATCACTACCGGAAAATCATAAAACTCCAATGCGTCAACGGTTACCTTTCCAATTCCTTTCCAGTTAAATATGTATTCGATGAAAACGGCACCTGCCAACAATGATCCAAACCAACCTGAAATGGCTGTTAAAACCGGATTAAGTGAGTTGCGTAATGCATGTTTAATAATTACTACATTTTTGCTTAACCCTTTGGCGCGTGCTGTTCTGATATAATCCATTCCCATTACTTCCAGCATGCTGCTTCTGGTCAATTGAACAATTACAGCAAGCGGTCGAATACCTAAGGTAATTGCCGGCAGAATCAAATTTTTCAACTGAAGTTTCGGTCCTTCAAAAGGATCAATTATATATAAACTCCCGGTCATGTCGAGGTGCGTATACTTACTCCAAACAAAACCAAAGAGCCATGCAATGATAATACCTGCAAAAAAGGATGGTACCGACATGCCAAGTACTGCCAGCAGCATACTGGTATAATCGCTCCATGTTCCATGCTTCAACGCCGACCAAACCCCCAATGTAATTCCAACAATTGCAGCAAATATTAAGGCAACAAATGCCAATAAAGCTGTTCCGGGAAGTGCATCCGCTAATATTTCAGAAACTTTTTGTTTACTCTGATATGATCTTCTTAAATAAGGTTGCTTTAGCAGCAACACATGCTTCCCGGCATGAATTAAAGTAAGAACACTTCCGTATTTATTCTTGTCAAGAAACGAATGACTGCTGCTGTCTTGTGCATTGTGCAATGAGACAGGAGACAGGTCATTTATATATAAAAAAAACTGTTTCATTAAAGGCTGATCACGACCTAACTCCTTATTGATGGCATCAATTCCGGATACGTCGGCACGTTGACCCAACATCATACGGGCCGGATCGCCCGGAAGCACATTAAAAAGAAAAAAGACAACGGAGATGATGCCGGCCATTACCAGCAGGCCATAGAGAAGTTTTCTTATTATATATAAAAGCATTCGGCTATTCCCATGCTATTATTTATGAAGATATTTTTTGTTCACCTCATCAAAAGTCGGGAAATCATTGTAATGCCACATATCAACTACAGTTCCTTTTTTCAAAAGTACAAGACCCGGGTTAGAACGAATGATCGTTTTCAATGTAGTGGCATCACAAAAATAATACTGAAACATACTTTGATGCTCATGTCTGAACTGGTCCGTTTCATTAGCGGGGGTAGAAGTTAATCCAACAAACTCAACACTCTTCTGCTGACATAACGCAACAAAATCATTAATGGTTGACTGAGCCTTTGTATCACTGTGGTGCAGGTCATACGCAACAAGAACAAAAACATAATCCTCCCTAGTCAAGAACACTTCAGTAAAGTCATGATCTGTTGCGTCCTTAAAAGCAAAATCATGGATTGGCGCATGATCGCCTTCGCGTATCACTTTGTCTTTTCTGTCAATAAATTTATATGTTGAATCTATCTGGCCTAGCTGATCCATTCCTAATTCAACTGACTTTCCATTCTTCTCATAAATAAATACCATTGCTACACTATCAGTAATAGCTCCGGGGGGTAGTTTCATCCCCTCACTAATGTTTTTCCCGATGGCAAACGGGCGAAAATCTTTAACGGGAAGATGTGTATAACAATGCCAAGTAAACCAGGTAGTAAGTATAAAACCGGCATAAGTAAAAATGGCAGCAAACTGATTTGAAAACAGTGCCTTGATTTTATTACGTTGACTGAAAATAACCAGTATCAAAATCAACAATGCAATGTCCTTCCCAAATGATTCCCATGGTTTCAAATGCAAGGCATCACCAAAACAACCGCAATCTTTTACAACATCAAAATATGCTGAGTAAAAAGTAAGGAAAGTGAAAAACACAATCAGCAATAACATCATCCAACTTATGGCTACCATGCTGTAACCTACAAGCAATGCTACACCTAATCCTACTTCAAGAATACATATCAGCATAGCCATAATTAACGATGCAGGTATCAGCCAAGGCGTATTAAATACTGTAAAATATTCATCCAGTTTGTACGAAAACCCCAATGGATCATTTGCTTTTATTAAACCGGAAATAATAAATAATACCCCGGTAAGTATGCGACAGATACTCGTGATAACTTTCATATGATTAATGCTTGATTTTTAACAGCAAATATTTTATAAATGTTTATTTAGTTACTAATGGATTTTGATGAATTAACTTTCTCTTCATCGATTTTAATCAAAGCGAAAACAGCATAATTGATAATATCATAATAATTAGCTTCAACACCTTCGCTGCTGATTGTTTCTCCTTTGTTGTCTTCAATCTGTTTTATGCGCAAAAGTTTCATCAAAATCAGGTCAGTCATTGAGCTTACACGCATATCTCGCCATGCTTCACCATAATCATGGTTTTTATCCATCATCAGGTTTTTGGCTGCCATCAATTCCTTTTCCATCATTCGCAGTGCATCAGCCGCATCTAATTCAAGGGGAGCATTTTCAGGAAGGCTAAGCTGGACAATGGCAATACCTGCATAGTTGATGATGCCAATAAATTCACTTTCTACACTTTCCAATATCTTCTGTGTCTTCTTATCTTCAATGCTTCGAATTCGTTGTGCCTTAATATAAATTTGATCCGTTAAAGAAGATGGGCGTAAAATCCGCCATGCTGTGCCATAGTCCTTCATCTTATTAAGGAAAATATCTTTGCACTTTGCAACAGCCTGATCAAATTGCTGTGAGGTAAGTCTTGACATATATGAAATTAATAATTTAAACTACTGATGATTAATACATTATTAAACTGCCGCGGAAGGATTTTAAATATCGCCCAACCATTGGCAATAGGCATCCTGAATGTTACCCCTGATTCATTCTTTGACGGTGGCAAATTTAACGATGAAAATAACATCTTCCTGCAGGCAGGGAAAATGGTTGCCGAAGGGGCATCAGTTATCGATATCGGCGCTGTATCCTCCCGACCGGGTGCAATTGAAATATCAGAAGCTGAAGAATGGCAAAGGCTGGAACCGGCACTTAAGTTATTAACAAAAAAATTCCCTCAATTAATTATTTCTGTTGATACCTGCCGATCGTCAATTGCTAATAAAGCCATTTCTGCAGGTGCTTCCATCATAAATGATATTTCAGGGGGCATTTATGACCCGCATATGTTTGAAGTTCTGGGGAAATTGAATGTCCCGTACATTATGATGCACATGCAGGGTACTCCTCAAACGATGCAAGCGCATCCTTCGTATGAGAATGTGACCATTGATTTGATTTCTTTTTTTACAAAACAAATTCAAGAAGCCAGGGCATGCGGTATAAAAGACATTATTATTGACCCGGGATTCGGTTTTGGTAAAACTACTTCGCACAATTTCCAACTTTTAAAAGAATTGAGCTATTTCAAAGTATTGAATTGCCCGTTGTTAGTTGGATTATCGCGTAAATCAATGATCAACCAGACATTGGGTATCAAAGCTGCACAAGCTTCAAATGGAACTACGGTATTAAATACCATTGCTTTGATGAATGGCGCAGACTTTTTAAGGGTTCATGATGTTAAAGAAGCAATAGAAGCTATTAAACTAACAAGTTTATTGCATTAAAACACACTACTTAACAAGCCTGCTATTTCAATTGATGAATCAAATTCCCATTACATTGTAACTTCGTGCTTTAAAACAAAAGTAATTGGCATTGAATTATCAGATCTCCAAAAGCAGTTATATCAGGGGCAAGCAATGTCTTAAATCGGTATACCTCTATAAGTATTACAATAGATTGAGGGATCCTTTGCCGGAAGCCAGGAAAATCAGGTTCGAAAAAGGCCATGATATAGGTCACCTGGCAAGGAGTATTTTTCCCAACGGAATTGATGTAAGCCCTGCCCACCCGGGCCAATACGGTGCAAGTGCAAAGCAAACTTCTTTTCTTACCAATCAAAAAGAGACCGTGATTTATGAAGCTGCATTTATATATAATAGCGTTATGTCGGCGTTAGACATTTTAGTTTACAATGATGGCTGGCATGCTTATGAAGTAAAAAGCTCGGAGAAAATCAGCGACACTTATATTGAAGATGCTGCATTACAATATTATGTCATCTCCGGCAGTGGATTGGTATTGAAAGATTTTAGCATCATTCATTTAAAAAAACATTACAACGATATTCATACCGGTGATCCATTAGCTGAATTGTTCCAATTCACTTCTGTTCTTGATCATTGCATGGCCCGACAAGAAAATATCAATAAGAGAATTGAGGAAATAAAATATATTTTAGCATCACCTTCTGTACCACCCATTAAAATGGGTGAACAATGTAATAACCCATATGATTGCGATTTTATTGGGTGGTGCACTAAGCAACAGAATGATTTTAAAGAAGGATTATTTAAATAAAAATGACAATTAATTCAGGCAGCCATTTCATTTATTTATTGCGGCAATATGTATTCTGGCTACTGTTTTTCTGCTTTTTTAGGATGTTATTTTTTATTCAATTAGTATTAAACAATATTCATTTTACCATTTCCGAAATCATAAATACAATAACGCACGCAATTCGGCTGGACTTTTCCGCTGCTTCTTATGCTGCAGCATTTCCTTTTCTTCTACTAACAATTTATCAATTTACAGGAGCACGGGTTTTTCAAAAAGCAATAAAAATATACCATTACATTATCATACCTGTTTGCACTGTTCTATTGATTGCCAATATTAAGATCTATGAAAGTTGGGGAACCATTCTGAATAGGCGAGCAATAACTTTTGCTGCCGATCCCAGAGAAATAATGGCCTCTCTTTCTTTTTTACAATTATTTTTAAGTTTAGGATTTTTTGCACTGATTACCGGTGTTACCATTTATTTCTTTAAGCAGTTTGTTGGCAGACATTTTCCTATACAACTCGCTATTTTTTGGAAAAAAGTTTTCATAGTAATTGTTTCATCAGGAATTATTTTTCTGGGTATCAGGGGCGGCTGGCAACTTATTCCCATTAATGAAAGTGCTGCCTACTTCTCTCCCAGAACAGTGCTGAATCACGTATCAACGAATCCACTTTGGCACTTGGCCAATAATCTAAGCAAATCAAAACTAAATGATCACAATCCATTTCAGGGAATGAGTGATGATTATGCCAAACGAGTGATATCAGGTTTGTACAATTCGGGCAAATCAAACACTGTTGAAATTCTCAATCACGGATCAAAGCCGAACATTGTATTAATCATGCTTGAAAGCTGGACAGCCGACATTATAGCGCCTCTTCATGGTGACATAAATGTGACGCCATTTTTTAGCTCACTGTGTGATTCAGGTTTACTGTTCAGTAATATATATGCAACTGGAAGAAGAACCGATCAGGCTTTTCCTTCATTGCTCAGTGGTTTTCCTGCACAGCCGGACCACAGCATTATCCGTTTTACAGACAAAACAGAACAACTTCCCTACCTCTCCCATTACTTTAAAAGCCAGGGTTACAACTTGTCTTTCTATTATGGTGGTGAATTAGGTTTTGCCAACATGCAATCGTATTTACTATATGGTGGTTTTCAACACTTGGTTGGCAAAGATGATTTTCCTTCAGGAAGTATGAATTCCAAATGGGGTGCTCATGATGAATTTGTGCTTGACAGGCAATTAACCGAACTCAATAACACTCCTGAACCATTCTTTTCCATGCTGGTTACGCTTAGTTCACATGAACCTTATGAAATACCACGCCCTGATTATATAAAAGGAAAAGATATCCCTTCCAATTTCCGTAATGCTGCACGTTATACCGATGAATGCCTGAAGGAGTATTTTACAAAAGCCAAACAGCAACCATGGTATAAAAACACCTTATTCATTCTTGTAGCAGATCATGGACACATACAGCCCAGGAATCGCGATTATTATGATATGCTGACACATAGGATACCTCTTTTATTTTATGGACCGGCATTGCTATCTTCATTGGCAGGAAAACAAATTAATAATATCGGCAACCAAAATGATTTAGCTGCTACGTTGTTAAATCAATTCAAATTTAATGCTCAACAATTTTCATGGAGTAATGATTTAATGAATACCACGCGAAACAATTTCGCATATGCTGATTTTGATGAATCATTGGGCTGGGTGAATGATTCGGGAAGTTTTATATATAATAACGCTACAGGAAAAATTGATTTTATTAACGGCAATCAGCCCGATTCCATTTCGATTAATCAAGCTAAGGCATATCGTCAGTTACTTTATCAATCTTTTATTGATTTAGGAAACAAATAAGAAAAAACGGGCGTTTAATTAACTTCGCATCAGCAAACTGAACAGTTACGTTACCAAGCAAAAAAATCAACCCGGGACCATATGTTATCAAAGAAATGCAAGTATGCCCTCAAAGCATTGGAATACATTGCTAAAAAAGGCAATGAAGAGCCAATCTTGATTGCAGAGATTTCCGAGGAGCAAAACATACCGAAGAAATTCCTGGAGGCGATTTTGTTGGAGTTAAAGAAAGACGGCATATTACAAAGCCGTAAAGGAAAATACGGCGGGTATTCTTTGCGACAAAGTGTCAATGAGATCAATATCGGTCATATTATCCGACTTATTGATGGCCCCATTGCTTTAATCCCCTGTGTTTCCTATAAATTTTATGAACCTTGCATCGAATGTGAAGACGAATCAATTTGCGGCCTTCGGAATGTGGTGCAGGAAGTACGTGAAGCTACCAACCGGATCCTGAGCAAAGTAACACTTGCCGATATGCTCAAACGCGAACAGCGATTGGCCCGTAAAAAATAAACTTTCACCAAAAAGTTCTTCTTTTTCTTGATTTGAAATATACATTTGCATCATTAATCTACTAAATCGATAGACTAACAATACAATAAATTAAAATCATGAAGAAAGTAACCCTAATACTTTTCTTACTGGTGTCATTAATGGTAATTACCAATGCCAGAGCCCAGACTAACGATGACTTACTTAATTTGCTCATCAGCAAAAACCTAATCAGTCAGATTGATGCTGACTCAATAAGGGCAGATGCAGCAATAAAAGCCCAAGATCAAAAAGAAAAGCAAAAATCCATTCCTGTGAATGCGCACATACTTATTCAAATTTGCGGATATACGCAAGTCCGTTTTCAAAGTTTGCAAGAAGCAGGCAAGGCCGATGCTGGCGATATCCGCCGAGCACGGCTCGATTTCAGGGGAAATGTAACCCCCAACTGGGAATATCGTTTACAAACAGAAATGGCAGTTTCCCCAAAGCTAATTGATGCTTATACCGTTTTTAAACCATCTGATTATGTTAAGTTAGAAGTTGGCCAGTTTAAATTACCACTGTCATTGGAGAACCTTACTCCATCCAATAACATGGAAACCATTGAGCGCGCACAAGTAGTAGAAGCACTGGTGAATCGTTCAAGGGATGTTCTTGGAAACAATAATGGACGTGATGTGGGTGTACAATTATTCGGTAGTCTTTGGAAAAAAAAAGACAGATACATAATTGATTACTTTGGTGGGGTATTCGACGGAGCAGGAATTAATGTTCTAGAAACCAATGAAGCTAAAGACTTTGCAGGCAGGCTGGTGATTCATCCAATTAAAGGTCTTGATGTTGGTGGAGCAATTTATAGAGGATCTTATCAGTTAGCCAATAAGGAAAACAAAAGAAGGAACAGGATTGCCGCTGAACTTAGCTATACTTATAAAATAATTACGGTGAAAGGTGAATACATTGAAGGCGAAGACGGAGATGTAAAACGCAGCGGATATTATGCACAGGCATCTGGTTACATTTTGCATAAAAAACTGCAATTAGTTGCCAGGTATGATGTATTCGACACTAATTTAGACGTGGAAAGAAATGTTGGATCAAATGTGCTTGGTGGTGTGAACTATTTCATTAACGATTGGGTTAAATTGCAGGTAAATTACACGAGCAGAAATGAAGAAGGCACTACCATCAACAATGATATCATTGGTGCACAATTGCAGATTTCATTTTAAAAAATACATAACTTATAAATACACGAAATAGTCATGAATAAAAGCAAATATATATTGGCGATGATAACAATCATTTTAACGGCCAAACCTCAAACTACTTTTTCGGAACAAAAACCTACCCTATCTGGCAACATTACCATTTCCGGAGCATTTGCCCTCTATCCGCTCGCTGTAAAATGGGCAGAGGAATTCCGGAAAATCAATCCAGGTGTAAAAATTGATATTTCAGCAGGCGGAGCTGGAAAAGGTATTACGGATGTATTAACAGGAGCTGCTGATATTGGAATGGTTTCCCGTGATATCAATCCGGAAGAAACAAAACGGGGCGCCTATCCAATTGCAGTGGCGAAAGATGCCGTTGTCCCTACATGCAGCGCTTCCAATCCATTATTAAGTAAAATCCTGAAAAAAGGGGTTAAGCGTGATTTGTTTTATAATTTATGGGTTACCGGCAAAGCCAAAAACTGGGGCCAGGTAATTGGAATAAAATCAACAGTACCAGTGCATGTATATACCCGGTCTGATGCATCAGGTGCCGGAGAAACTTGGGCAAAATATTTCAGCAGGAAACAGGAAGACCTTTTAGGAGTGGGCGTATTTGGCGATCCTGGCGTGGCAACTGCAGTTAAAAAAGATCCAGTCGGCATTGGATATAATAACATTGTATATGTTTATGACGGCAAATCCAAAAAGCAGGATAATGGTGTAAGAGTAGTGCCAATTGATCTAAATAAAAATGGTACTATTGATGCAGATGAAAATTTTTACGATAATTTAGATGCACTAATGAATGCCATTGCATCCGGGAAATATCCCTCACCCCCTGCCCGCGACCTCTATTTTGTGACGAAAGGAAAATCAGGTAGCCCTGCCGTAAAAGCATTCTTGACTTATATTTTGACTGATGGACAGCGATATTTGGATGAATCGGGTTATGTTGGTTTTTCAAAGGATAGGCTGGCTGTTGAATTGAATAAGATTAAATAAATTCACACCAGATTTTAATTAACTAGTTTTTAATGTCTTCAGGAAGAACTCGATTAGATAACCTTACAGCACGGCTGATGCAGAGTATGACTGTCATCTCCGTGCTCTTAACTGTACTAATCGGGTTGGGCCTGCTGATCAAAGCATTTCCCATTTTGAGTGAGCATTCATTATGGAAAATGCTCACGGCTGAGAACTGGAAACCCTTTAAGGCTGAATTCGGTTTTTATCCTTTTATCATGGGAACAGTTTGGGTAACCGTGCTGGCATTAATTATTTCATTCCCACTTTGCCTGCTTGCTTCAATATATATATCAGAGTACGCATCGCAGAGGTCAAAGAAAGTGGTAACGCCATTAATTGAATTGCTGGCCGGTGTTCCCCCTGTTGTTTATGGTGTTTGGGGCGTATTGATTGTTGTTCCTTTCGTAGCCGATGTGCTGGCGCCGAAATTTGTTGATTATTCATCCGGCTACAGTGTGCTTGCCGGTGCCATCATACTGGCCATTATGATTTTTCCGCTAATCATCAGCATACTTGGTGAAGTTTTCGCCGCGATCCCACAGGAACTGCGAGATGCATCCTTGTCATTGGGTGCAACCAAATGGCAAACCACCAAACTGGTTGTTGTACGTAAAGCAATTCCCGGAATAATGGCAGCCACTGTTCTTGCCCTCTCTCGTGCACTGGGAGAAACCATTGCTGTATTGATGGTGTGCGGGAATATCCCCATCGCCCCACATTCAATTTTCGATTCATGTTATCCACTGCCTGCATTGATTGCCAACAATTATGGTGAAATGATGAGCGTTCCACTGTATGATGCAGCATTGATGCTGGCTGCGCTGATTCTTTTTGTAATCATTGTAAGTTTCAACATCATCTCCCGTTATGCACTTGTTCGATTGGAAAAAAGATTTAAACTATGAGAAAAGCGGAAGAACTCTTTTTTAAATTATTGATGAAAGGCGCAACGCTTATCATACTGCTTTGCCTTTTTTCAATTCTCTGTACAATTGTCGGTAAAGGGATATCCTACCTCACTTTCGATATGGTTACTAAAATTCCGGAAGGTGGATTTTATATTGGTAAAGAAGGCGGTATTCTGAATGCAATCATCGGATCTTTATACATAGCAGGTGGAGCAACATTTTTATCTTTGCTGATCAGCATTCCCATTGTTCTCTATATTAATGTTTATCTTCCAAAAGATTCGAAATTGGCAACATTGGTTCGTTCATCTTTTGATGTGTTATTCGGTGTGCCATCAATTGTATACGGAGCATTTGGCTTTACACTAATGGTTGCTTTGGGTTTAAAAGCCTCCTTGCTTGCAGGTATTATTACAGTTACCTTATTGGTTATTCCGATTATGGTACGCACAATGGATGAAGTAGCACGCCTTGTACCACGTGAGTTAAACGATGCAGTTTATTCATTAGGTGCTACAAGACTTGAAACCGCTTTGGTTATTTTGCGTCAGGTAGCACCTGGAATATTGACTGCCATATTGCTTTCATTTGGGCGTGGAATTGGTGATGCAGCCTGCGTTTTATTTACTGCAGGCTATACAGACAATATTCCAACATCATTTGACCAGCCTACCGCCACTTTGCCACTAGCTATCTTCTTCCAGCTTGGCAGCCCTATACCTGAAGTACAAGGGAGAGCATATGCTGCGGCATTAATACTCACCATTATTGTGCTTGTCATTAATATTGTATCACGATTACTCAATAATAAATTATCAAAACATAAAATCTGATCTGCATTATGTCATTTTCATCAAGTATAGAAGTTAAGAATCTGAATGTATACATCGGGCAGCAGCATATTCTCAAAAATATTAATGTAGAAATTCCGGAAAAAAAAATCACTTGTATAATTGGTCCTTCAGGCTGCGGAAAAACAACATTGTTTAAATCATTTAACCGATTACTTGAAAATAATGCTGATACCCGTATTGAAGGAAAAGTACTGGTTAATGGAGAAGATATATATGACAAGCATGCTGATGTTACCGCCATCCGCAAGAAAATGGGATTATTGAATCAGCGCCCCACACCACTGCCTATGTCGATTCATGCCAATGTAGTATATGGATTAAAAATACACGGTTTGCGCGATAAAAAAATTATTGCTGAAAAAGCTACGCATTACCTGAAAATTGCTTCCCTGTGGGATGAAGTAAAAGACAGACTGGATTCTCCGGCATCAAAACTTTCGATCGGACAGCAACAGCGACTTTGTCTTGCAAGAGGTCTTGCCGTAGAGCCATCAATAATACTAGGCGATGAACCCACATCAGCCCTTGATCCCATTTCAAGTAAATGGATTGAAGAAAAATTTGTTGAGCTAAAAAAAGATTATACCATTGTAATGGTGACACATATTTTACGGCAGGCAAGGAGAATCGCTGACTACGTAATTTTTATGTACATGGGTGAAATAATTGAATATGGACCAGCTGAACAGGTGCTGGAAAATCCACGAGAAGAAATTACACGTGAATACGTAAAAGGAATTATTAGTTAAATTTGCATATTACAAATAAATATCATGGCAACTATCAGATTAGGGGATATCGCTCCCGATTTCAAAGCAAAAACCACTCAAGGCGAAATCAATTTTCATAATTGGTTAGGAAACAGTTGGGGACTTTTATTCTCGCATCCGGCCGACTTCACACCAGTATGCACTACTGAATTGGGCCGTACAGCTAATTTGAAAAGTGAATTTGAAAAACGCAATGTAAAAGTTTTAGCATTGAGTGTTGATTCTCTAGATTCACATAGCAAATGGGTTCCTGATATTAATGAGACTCAACATACATCAGTCAATTTTCCCATTATTGCAGATGAAGATAAAATTGTGGCTAATTTATACGATATGATTCATCCCAATGCTAATGATTCGCAGACAGTCCGCTCAGTTTTTATCATTGGCCCGGACAAGAAAGTTAAATTAACACTTACCTACCCTGCTTCAACAGGAAGAAATTTTGATGAAATTCTACGTGTGATTGATTCCTTGCAACTAACAGCGAATTTCAGCGTTGCTACTCCTGCTGATTGGAAAGATGGAGAAGATTGCATTGTTGTCCTTTCTGTTAAAACAGAAGATATTCCTGCTAAATTTCCTAAAGGTCATAAAGTTATAAAGCCCTATTTGAGAATTACACCTCAACCAAATAAGTAACAGTATAATTTTCTTGAAATAAATCTTTAATATATGTTTTAGGTTATTTTCCATCTTACAAAACTTTCAACTTGTTGATCTTAAATAAAGCTAATGTCTGTGTAAACTCACCATCTTTAAAAAATCATCATGGAATACCGTTGCAAATAATAGTAATGTGATGAACAATATATCTGTCAGGAAAGGTGATTATTTGCTCACAACAGATCAGGCAATTTTTGATTTCGATAAAATATACGAATTTATTGCAAAGCAATCTTACTGGGCAGAAGGTATTCCTTTTTCAACGCTTAAGAAATCCGTTTCCAATTCATTGAGTTTTGGTTTGTTTTATAAAGAATCGCAAATTGGCTTTGCCAGGGTAGTTACGGATTATGCAACCTTTGGCTACCTTGCCGATGTTTTTATAGTGCCCGAATACAGGGGAAAAGGACTTGCGCATTGGCTGATGGAAAACATTTTAAGTCATCCGGAATTACAGGGACTCAGACGATGGATGCTGGCCACACGTGATGCCCATGGCCTGTATGAAAAATATGGATTTAAACCGCTTTCCAAGCCTGACAGAATGATGGAAATAACCCATGCTGATATATATAAAACCGGTCCGGGTAAAACTTAAAATAAATCCTTGTCTCCAGCATAGAAACTACAGTTTTTTTTCATTAATTGTTAAGATATTCCGTAGTGCTTCTTAAAACAATTGCCTGTTTCAGTTATGTTTGCACTAGCATAAACCTCTTATAAAATAATGAGTAATTTCAAAGAAAGACTATCTCAAGTTAAATGTTTTGTTTTTGATGTTGATGGTGTATTGACAAATGGACAATTACTTGTAACCCATGAAGGTCAGCAACTGCGCAGTATGAATATTAAAGATGGGTATGCATTGCAATTAGCTGTGCAGAAAGGCTATCATATTATTATCCTTAGCGGTGCTGTTTCAGAAGGCGTCCTAAAACGACTGAATGGCTTAGGATTAAAAGATGTGCATATTGGTGTAAAAAACAAAAAGGATTCCCTCGCTCAATTGTTAAGTGATCATAATTTCTCATATGAGCAAGTACTTTATATGGGTGATGATATGCCCGATCTTGAAGCCATGTCTAATTGCGGTGTGCCTACCTGCCCCATAGACGCCGTGCAACAGATTCGCAATATCTGTATTTATATATCTGATAAGAAAGGCGGCGATGGTTGTGTTCGGGATGTAATAGAACAGGTGCTTACATTACATAATAAATGGGAATAATTTTTTCTATTTCCTTCCTAATTGTTCTTTTGAGACCGAAAATATATAAATCAAATTTATCTGTAGCTATTTCCGTAAAGCAAATAATTTAGATTGAAAACTAAAAAATATAATATTCTTGTATTAAGAGATATTTTCCGATTAATCCGGTTTCCCAATCTCCTTATCGTTGCATTAGCAATGTATGCACTTCGCTTAATGCTGGTGGAGCCGTTAATTATAATGTCGCATCAGGCCCCTGCAGTTACTTCCTTTAATTTTTTTTTAATGGTTTTTTCCACCGTTCTGATTGCAGCAGGAGGTTACATTATCAACGATATTGAAGATACAAAAATTGACAAACTGAATCAACGTGAAAATGCCGTTATCCACCAAACTATTTCAAGAGACCTGGGCTATAATCTTTACCTTGCACTTACATTTATCGGTGTTTGCATTGGTTTCTATTTAACGCTCAAAACAAATATGCATATAGTTGCATATGTAAATTTGGTTTCTTCAGGTTTGCTATATTTTTATAGTACAACTTATAAACGACAATTTTTGATCGGCAACATTATTGTTTCCCTACTTACAGCACTAAGCTTAGCAATGGTATACCTTACTGAACCCACGGCCCCGTTAATCGAACCCTTAAAGCTGTTTGCTACAGGTTATGTAGTATTCGCATTCCTTACAAGTATGGCAAGAGAATTAATAAAAGATATGGAAGATTTGGAAGGTGATGCTGCAGCTGGTTGCAAAACAGTACCGGTTGTTGCAGGTTTAAAAATAAGTAAGGCAGTTGCTGTTTCATTTATTTTTTTAATACTTGTTCTACTTTTGCTCATTCAAATTAGAAGTCACCAATGGGATGCCATCATTCCCTTTTTATATGTAGCCGTATTTATTGAAGTTCCGTTAATCATACTTCTCGTTTCCGTTATTATATCATCAACAAAAGCTGATTTTAAAAGATGTTCCACAATTGCTAAAATCATTATGGTAGCAGGTATACTTTCGATGCCCGTGTTCTTCTATAGTTATTAACTAATGATTGCAGAATCATGAATCCACTTAAAGAAATATTAAAGGACCGTCATCTAATTTTAGGATCCCAATCCCCCAGGCGAAAACAGTTGCTAAATGAATTCGACATTCCATTTGAAATCATAGTTAAGGATGTTGATGAATCCTTTCCCAATCATTTAAGAAATGAAGAAATTGCATTATATATAGCTGAAAAAAAAGCAAAAGCATTTAAATTAGAAACTGAAGATCCAAGTAACATTGTTATTACTGCAGACTCTATTGTATGCCTCGATGATATTACGTTGGGGAAACCCCTTGATCTTCCTGATGCATCAAGAATGTTAAAATTACTTTCAGGACGCAAGCATTTTGTTTTTACCGGTGTTTGCATTATCAGCCATAATAAAACCGTTTCTTTTTATTGCAAAACGGATGTTGTTTTTAAAATATTGAAGGATGAGGAAATCTCTTATTATATCGATGCGCATAAACCGCTTGATAAGGCAGGAGCCTATGGCATCCAGGAGTGGATTGGTGCCGTAGGTGTTGATCATATTTCAGGTTCTTATAGCAACGTAATGGGGTTGCCGTTGAAAGAACTATATGAACAGCTGCTGAAGTTTTGAAGCCCATATATAATTTATCTAAAATTTACTTTCAAAAAAAGAACCATTGAAAAAAGCTTATTTTCAATTACATTTAGCTGTATTACTTTGGGGTTTCACTGCAATTTTTGGCAAACTTATTACGCTCAATGCTATCTACCTTGTATTGTATAGGATGTTGCTGAGTACATTGGCCCTATGGATTTTTTTACGTTTAAAAAACCGGCTGCATATTTTAGACAAGAAAACAATTCGACAAGCAATGGGTATTGGGGTTATTGTTGCCTTACATTGGATTACATTTTATGCAGCTATTAAATCCAGTAATGTCTCTGTTGCCATTAGCTGTTTCTCGTCATTGGCGTTATTCACCGCCATCCTGGACCCAATAATGAACCGACAAAGTCTTAAGTTATCGGAGATATTGCTCGGCATCGCTGTTATTTGCGGTATTGCAGTTATTTTTAGCGTGCAGCAATTATACTGGACCGGCATTTTGTTATCCATCATTAGTGCGTTTTTTGCTGCATTGTTTTCCGTTTTAAATAAACGATTATATTATCAACACGACCCGGGAACAATTAGCGTTTATGAATTAGGATCAGGATTCCTATTCTTGTGTTTGCTATTTCCGTTCTACCTCTTTTACGCGCAATTACCATTTAGTTTTCCTTCCATACATGATTGGGGATATCTGATTGTCCTGAGTGTAGTTTGCACCTCTTTTGCATTTACACTTGGCAATTATGCCTTGCAAAAACTGGATGCCTTCACCTGTAATCTTACTGTAAACCTGGAACCGGTTTATAGTATTATTCTGGCCATCATTATTTTTAAAGAAAATAAATTTCTTAACCCTGGATTTTATATTGGCACGCTTATTATTTTGTCAAGTGTGGTATTCCATACTATTTACAAATTCCGACAGCTCAGGAAATCATTTAGACAAACAGAAAATAAAGATAAAATGTAGTTTCGCTTAATTTGGCAGATTCCAAATCAGCCATGAGTGTTCAGCTTGAATACTTAGCATTTCAAATCCATTTTTTGTAGCTGCTCCATGCTCCTTTCCCTTTTTCAGAAAAACAGTTTCCTCAGGATTATATATTAAATCAAATAGGAGATGTTGCGCTGTTAGTGCCTGATAAGGAATTTTAGGGAATGAATCAATTTCAGGATACATTCCTAATGGTGTGCAATTGATGATGATTTGATAGTCAAGCAAAACTTGAGGCGTCAATTCTTTATAGTGTAAATCAACTTCAGATGTTGACCTTGATACCCTCCTGAATGAAATACCTAACTTAGCCAATGCATAGGCAACAGCATTGGAAGACCCACCGGTTCCTAGAATTAGAGCTCTTCTATGATTAGGCGTTAAGAATGGTTGAATCGATTTCTCAAATCCGATATAATCCGTATTGAATCCTTTCAATTTAATTTTTTGTTGATCCCTCACTATTTGAATAGTGTTTACAGCGCCGATCGCAGCAGCCGTTTCCTCCACTTCATCCAGTATCTCCAACACGCTTTCCTTATATGGTATTGTTACATTGATTCCACAAATACCATGATTGTCGCGAATGATCTTTAATAGGTCACTAATGTTTTCCAATTCAAAATTCTCATAGGAAACATCATTCAACCTTTCACGATTGAATTTCTGTGTAAAGTATCTTTTTGAAAAGGAATGGGTTAGCGGGAAACCGGCAAGACCATATATTTTCACGATAAGGGCATTTATTATTTCTGAAGATTCTTGCGCTTATTTCTGAATACTTCCAAAATAATCGGCATAATGGAAACAAGAATGATTAAGATCGCAACGCTCTCAATATTATTCTTAATTATTTCAAATTGACCCAAAAAGTAACCTGCCATGGTTAAACTTAAAATCCAGATCGCACCGCCCAGCAAATCATAAATCAGAAATTTCCTGTATTTCATTTCTGCAACACCTGCAACAAACGGAGCAAATGTTCTAACGATAGGAACAAATCGAGCCATGATGATTGTCTTGGTTCCGTATTTATCATAAAACTCATGTGTTTTGTCAATGTATTCCTGTTTTACCAATCGTCGTCCTCGAAATTTTAGCTGTAAGACTTTTAGCCCGATATTCTTCCCAATAAAATAGTTAGTATTATCACCTGCTACCGCTGCTATAAACAACAACACAATCAGGAGTTTAATGTCAAGATAACCTAAATGTGCAAATAAACCGGCAGTAAATAGTAATGAATCACCAGGAAGGAATGGCATAATAACCAAACCGGTTTCAATGAATATCACTAAAAATAAAATAGTGTATACCAATGACCCATACTGATCAAACAACCAATGAAAGTCAAGGTGGAGAATGTGCTTAAAAAGTTCTATCATAGAGCCAATGAAAATTAATAAACCGGTAAAGAAGTATCAATCTGCCTGGCCCAGGCTAATACCCCACCTTTCAGGTTATACAAATTAGTAAATCCGAATTTAGTTTCAAGTTGTTGAATTGCTACAGCACTTCTTGCACCGCTTTTGCAATGAATTACCGTCTTTCTATCACGGCTTACTTGTTGAGGATCATTGATAATATTATTCAACGGAATCAGTTCGCCATCAATGTTTACAATATCGTATTCAAATGATTCTCTTACATCAATAAGCTGGAAATCCTCCTTATTGTCCTTCATAGATTTTAACTCCTCCACTGTAATCTCTTTCATAGTTATATATATAAAACCGAAAAATTATTTCCCAACTGATTCTTTCTTCATCCCTACCTCTCCATTGTTAACAGGTTTTGAATTCTTCATTTTATCGTCAAGAAACTGAAAAAATGTATCGCTTCGCAAACCAAGTCGCAGGGTCTCTAGCGGAATTACATCATTAGGAGCAATGTTTCCAAGATTTACATTCGCACCGAAATAATTGATAAAATACGCTTGTTGTGATTTCTGTGGTGTTTCCCAAATAATTTTGTCAGCGGGAATTTTTGCAACAATCTTATTTATCAATACAACGTGCGCTTTTCCATTAGGGCGGTAAATACCAACCGTTCCGCTCTCACGGGCTTCAGCAATTACCTTCCACGCTCCGGCTTCCAATTCATTCTTCATCATCTCAATCCACATATTAGGACGGATAAGAATCCCTTCTTCTTTAGAACCAACTTCACTAATTACTGTTACACGTTTTGCAAGCCGGTGTATATAATGGCATTTTTCCTGATGAGGCATCGTAATCGAGCCATCAGAAAGTTCTGCATGCTCCAATTTATATTTATCCAAAAGTCGAAGATAATCATCGAACATACCACGGATAATAAACGCTTCGAGTAAGGTACCACCGAAATAAACAGGGATTCCTGCTTCTTTAAAGAAAGCCAGTTTTCTATCAAGATTAGGTGTGATAATTGAACTGCCAAAACCAAGTTTTATAATATCAATAAAATTTCCTGATGCAGAAATCAAGTCCTCGCATTCACGTATACTAAGTCCCTTATCCATCACCATTGTAAAACCTGCTTGTCGTGGTTTTATAGTTCTTTCAGGTAAATAAGGTAATTCAAAATTCATCATCTTAACCTCCGGTTTTGTGAAATGCGGTTGACTATTTGCTGATCTTTTTCAAGTTCAGGCATCAATTCAAAAAGTATTTCATGTTGTGAAAAATCTTTATCAAGTGCTATTTCCAATTGCTGATATGCTTCCTGTATAAAACCACCCATGTATAAATAACAAACCAGCCTGTATAATAATTCCGCACTGTTAGGGTGATACATCAGTGCAGTATTCATCATCTCAATTGCTTCAAATGGCCGTTTTTGTTCTGCTACCATATCAGCAAATGAAATCCATATTTCTTCATTTTCAGGATCAAAATCAATTGCTTTTTGATAACAATTTTCTGCTTCCTGGAAATTTTTTAATCGATACTCACAATCAGCCAGCGCATACCAGAAATCAGGTTGCATCTCATCGAGCTCAAGTGCTTTCTTAATATAATGTATTGCTTCATACCATCTTTCCTCACCTTCTAAAGTTGCACCGATGCCATACCATGCTTGTGCCATTGCCGGCTGAAGTTTAACCGCTTTTTTATAATAACTTCTAGCTTCATCATAGATCTCTAACTGTTCATAGCATTCACCAATATTGTAATAAATAAATGCATCAGGCTGACAATATTCAAATGCCGTTTTATATCTGCTTATTGCTTCGTCATATTGTTCTAACAGCGACAATGTATGGGCCATGTCAAGATGAGCCGGTGCAAAATCTTCCTTAATTAAAATTGCATAATCAAAAGCCTTGAGCGCTTTTTCAAAAAGAGACAACCGATTGTATAAATTGCCCATGAAAAACCAAGCAGTATAATTGTAAGGTTGTGCATCAATAATTTTATCAAAATAACCGAGGCCTTCTTCCATCCTGCCGCTAAACTCCAGGCTTACAAGAAGCTCTTCCATTGCAATTTCGTTTTCCGGATTTTCATCCAGACATTTATAGTAATAATCAACTGCTTTAGAATAATCAGCCATATTCTGGTAAGCTATTGCCAAACTCAGATAAACGTCGTCCTTTTGACTATCAGCCATTTTTAAAGCCTGATTGAAACTTTTTACGGCATCTTCATATCGCTCCAACGAATTGTAAATATTTCCGCGGATCAGGTGCAAATCAATATCATACGGACTTACAGCTTCTGCTTCATTAAGCAGCTCAAGTGCTTTTTCCTCGTAACCTGTTAATGCATACAAATGCGCTTCCTTAACTTTAAAAAGCATAGAGTCTGGATGCAACTTTAGGCCATAACGGGCAACTTCCAACGCTTTTGAAAACTCAATACGTTCGATAAAATGCTCAATAATTCTTTGTAAGGCGTCTACATCAAAAAAATAATGCTCACGCCGGCGTCTCATTTCCTCAAAACGCCTTATGGTACTATCAAGAATATGTTTTTCTTCCTCTGGATTATCTAAATCATCATCGTCGTTTCTCATGCCTTGCGTTCTTCAAAATGCTGATTCTACAAAAATAAAGATTTTAAGCTGTATTCCACTGATGTTAAAAAAGTACTACCCAATCCAAAAATCAACTGAAATGAATTGTTTCGACAATGTACTGCATTATTTTAACTTCCACAAGGCACGCCATCCCAAGTACCGATAAAAGAACCAATTAACAGCAGCTCTTATAATTGCTTTAATCCATATCTATTTTACAGAAGAGAATCTTCTAAAGCAATTGTTCCCGCAAACAACAAAATCAATAAAGTGAATCCCATAGTTTAGTTTCCTCAAAATCAACCTAAACTACTTGAATTAGAAATAATTTATATTCATTTAACTAGTTTAAGAAAGGGCTCCAACGCCGAAAATCAGGAGAAAATGAACTTTTGAAGTTCAAAAAAGGTTAATCTTGATCATTTTTTAAGTTATTTTATATTCAAACTAAAATTATTGTTATTGTTTTTCAATTAGTTAAGTTTAATCTTAAATAATATTAGTACTATGTCTTGCATAGTACCATCCTAAGGATATATCTTTGCATCATCAATTAATAGGTTAAACACTTTCAAAAACATCAACCCATGAAAAATCTCCAAATCAAAAAATCTAATCAACTGGTAACGCTGCTTTCCTTGAGCTTTTTAATGCTATCATTAATTATCACACAACCTTCTTTTGCGAAAACAACCCTGACTAAAGAGACTGTTTATTATCAAGGAGAATGGATCACCAGGGTTCATATGCCTGAAGTGATGATTAAAGCAAATCGCATCAACAAAGGAAAGGTCTTCTTAAAAAACGTGGAGACTGTATACCAAAATGGATTAAAAACAATACATGTTACAATTGAAGATGTGATGATTTCATCAGTTAATAAATCAAAACTAACGGCTTGTATCAGTAACCAAAAGGAAAATAATTTTGAGTCGAACCTTTCCATTAATCCTAATACTTCCAATATTACAGCATCCAGCAATATTGATAATATTATTATTCAGGAGCGTAATAATACACCTTCGAACGTTGTGGAAAATAATGTGGAGGTTAAAATGAATTCAGGCGAAAAAATTAAAACTGTTAAGAAACCTGTTTTAAATCATATTGTGAACAGTCTGGTTGAAGCCGGGATCAATTTTTTGAAAAAGGTTAATGATGGACTATTTTTCAGAAGTTGAAAGTAACATTTTTTCAAACGTTGAAAAGCCGGCTTTTCATGAGCCGGCTTTTCAATTATTATGTATTTGAACTCAGTTTTATTGTAAGTTGATTTTTACTCTAAATTAAAGATCTCCTTTGGAAAATAATCATAAATCTATTTATTCTGATACAATGTCCCTTTTTTTACAATCAAATGATCAAAATCTGGCGGCATACTTTTATTTTAGCGCAAATAATCTTTAAAAAAAGAAAAACAAAACATGAAAAAACTATTACTTTACTGTGTCAGCGTGATGATTTCATTTTCATCATTTGCTCAAGTCAACAAAATTGTATCTGCCAAAGAAGTGATTAAAAAACGGGATGCAATCAGAAGAGGTGACTTCATTTCTTATCCTACTTCAGGATCAGCCTCTCCAATTAGCAAACCTGAGGTACAAAGAGGCCAGCCCAACACATCTCAAACTGCAACTGTTATCCCTATTGGCACTTCAGCCAATGTTTTTACTACAATCGGGGTGCGTTCAAACATTGATTACAACCCTGATATTAACACCGTTACTTTTATTCACCGTTCGGATCCTGCTAATGGATTGGGCACAACCACAGGTGAATATTATTTTGATGTTTCCACAGATGGAGGGGCAACCTGGACGGTAAATCAAGGCCCATTGTACAATAATCCGGGAGATGTAAATCGTGGTCGATATCCAAATGCAGTAATATATAACCCACAAGGAAACACCAATCCCGCAAATGGATTTATTACTTATTATGGCCCTTGTACAGGTGGTGCCGGTTGGATTTCAGATGTTCATGGAACAGGAAATTTAACAGGACCAGTTACTTCTACTAATGTTGTTACTGTGCATCCATATCCTGATGGTACTGACCTTGTTGTTCCAGATGGTATGGTAATCACCAAAGCTACAGGTGAAACATATCTGTATGATCCCAAGTTAACAAATGAATTGACAACAGGATACTCAGGTATTTTACAAATTCGTCATGGAGTTTGGAACGGAACTAATGACATGAATTATAATACTGTATTTGTTAGCTTGCCAGTCTCAGTTGACCCAATTGACACAACAGCTGATTTTGCAAGTACCAGTAATGTTGCATTTGCAAATGATGGATTAAAAGGCTATGCAATGATTAACGGTCATTATGATTATTCTGCCAATCCTGATTCATCATATTTTATTATTTTAAGTAATACTACAGATGGCGGCGTTACCTGGTCGACACCCTATTATTTAACACTTAGTGCAATTGATGGCCTTTTGAATAATTCAGGAAATGGTAAATACATTGCATGGCTTGACGATGATGCAGTTGTTGACATGAATGGGAACCTTCATATCATTACCACAATTGGTGCATTGGGTTCAACAGGATATTCTATCAATACAGCTGTAGGGGAAACCGGTGTATTTGACGTGTATACAACTGATGGCGGAACAACTTGGAAAGCTGAATTTTTAGGTGAACCGCAAGCATTCTCAGTACAATACACCGGAGGTACATCCACGGACCGTTATTTCCAAAGAGGTCAAGCATCAAGAACATGGGCAGGCGATAAAGTTTTCTTCAGCTGGTTTGATACAGATACTGCATTATTTGCTACCGGTAATAACGAATTTCCTGATTTACACATGCGTGCATATGATGTAGCTAACAATATGTGGACATCAGCAATGAACTTAACGCAGGGATCTGCTGCAGATGGTGCCTGTACGTATGGAAATGTTGGCCCAATTGTTATTGGCAGCTCAGGGACTTATAAAATTCCGGCAACTTTCTCAACCATTTTAACAGATATTTCCGGACCGGTTGCACATAATTATATTGATGGCCTTAATGTTAATGATGCTGATTTTAATGTGCAAGGGAATCCAGTTACATTAACTGCAGTTACTGCCATTACTAATCCCGGCACTATTGGCGGAGCAACCAATATATATCCCAACCCGTCTCGTGGTGATTGTTATATGGCTTTAAATTTGAACGAGGCAAGCAAGGTTTCTGTTTCCTTTATTAACATCATGGGACAGGAAGTTGCTGTTCAACAAATGGGTAATCTTAATGTGGGACAAAACACTTTAAAATTAGATACCAGGAATTTGAGCAAAGGAATATATATGGTAAACATAAAAGCAGGAGTGAATAACATTGTCAGAAAACTTACAGTGAATTAACATCAGTTTTCATTAAATAAATCATTCTAAATTATAGGCCTTTCGATAAAAATCGGAAGGCCTTTTTATTGTTAAAAAATGAAACAGATCACAACTTCACGAAATCTAGTTTAAATGTGGTGAATTTTTAACGTTACAATTACAGTCTTAGAAGTGGGTGTATTACTTTTTTCTGCATTACTGTTGATCGGCACCAATACATTTGTTTCCGGAAAATAAGTTGCAACGCATTGAGGAGGAATGTCATATGCAACCAAAATAAATTTTCTGGCAACCCTTTCTACCCCGTCGTAATGATTATATATATCCACTACGTCACCAGGCTTCAATGCTAATCTCTGCATATCATCAATATTCATTAAGATTACCCGTCTTTCATTATAGATACCACGGTAACGGTCATTCAATCCGTAAATGGTGGTATTAAATTGATCATGACTTCTAATTGTCATCATCATCAATTCATCAGGCGCTAATTTATGTTCAGTAATTTCAGCTGAATTAAAATTGGCTTTTCCTGTTAAGGTGGTGAATGAGCCATCACGTGCCGCGTTTGGTAAATAAAATCCCCCTGGCTTTCTTACACGCTCATTATAATTCTCGAATCCAGGAATAGTAAAGGCAATATCCTTCCTTATGAAATCGTAGTGCTTTAAATATAAATCCCAATTTACCTTTGACCGTTTCCCAATTGTAGCCATTGCCAATTTTGCAACTATTAGCGGTTCACTTAATAGCTTATCTGAAATAGGAATAAGATTACCTTTTGATAACTGTATTACACCCATGGAGTTTTCTGTGGAAACAAATTGCTCTTCCCCATTTACCAAATCCTTGTCACTCCTGCCCAAACATGGAAGTATCAATGCCTCTTCGCCGTGAATTAAATGGCTTCTATTTAGCTTAGTCGAAACATGCACTGTTAATCTGCATTTACGTAATGCATCAGCTGTATACTTCGTATCGGGTGATGCAGATAAAAAATTTCCACCCATTGCAATAAAAACCTTTGCTTTACCAGTATGCATTGCATGAATGGATTCCACAGTATCTAAACCATCAATGGTCGGAGGAACAAAACCAAATGTTTTCTCAATTCGTTGAAGAAATTCAGGCGAAGGCTTTTCATATATCCCCATTGTACGGTCACCCTGCACATTACTGTGTCCACGAACCGGGCAAGTGCCGGAACCGGGTTTACCAATACTGCCTTTCAGCAATAAAAGATTTACCACTTCTCTAATTGTATCAACAGCATTTTTATGTTGGGTTAAGCCCATTGCCCAACAAGCGATAATTCTTTTTTTGAATTTTAAAATCGAAACAGCTTCTTTTATCTTGTTTAATGATACACCACTTATTCTGGAAAGTTCATCCAAATTATTTTTCTTTAGCATGGAAATAAATTCGCCATATCCATGTGTATGATCAATAATAAATGACTGGTCGAAAACATTCCCTGGATGCTCATTCTCTTCATCCAGCAACAGCAGCATAATAGCTTTCAGTAATGCCATATCGCCATTAATTTTCACCTGCAAAAAAAGATCGGTCAATTTTGCCTTAATGCCCAATGCACCCTTTAGTGTTTGGGGATTACTAAAACTAATCAACCCTGTTTCTGATAAAGGGTTAATCGTAATTATCATTGCGCCTTTTTCCTTTGCTTTTTGTAAAGCAGTAAGCATACGTGGATGGTTAGTGCCCGGATTCTGTCCGAGGATGATAATTACTTCCGCCAAATAAAAATCCTCAAGCTTCACAGATCCTTTTCCTATTCCTAATGCATCAGTAAGTGCTACTCCGCTTGATTCATGACACATATTGGAACAATCAGGCAGGTTGTTTGTTCCAAATTCACGTACAAATAACTGATACAAAAATGCAGCCTCATTACTTGTCCGTCCTGAAGTATAAAACACTGCTTCATCCGGTGATTCAAGGTTATTTAAATGAAAAGCCATTTTCTCAAAGGCGCTCTCCCATGAAATTTCCTCGTAATGTCTTGCACCTTTTGGCAAATACATTGGTTGTGCTATGCGGCCTTTCCTGCCAATCTCAAAATCGCTGAGTTTAGATAATTCGACAACGGAATTATTTGTAAAAAAATCCGTCGTAAGCTTTTTACTGGTGGCTTCTTCAGCTATTGCTTTAGCACCATTCTCGCAATACTCTGCGATATGTGAACGCTCATTATCCGGATCAGGCCATGCACAACCCGGACAATCATAACCATCTTTTTGGTTCAATGCTGCAAGCGCTTTCCAACCACGGCCAATATTCATTTCACCAAAAACCTGTTGTACACTGGAAATTACCGCGGGAATGCCGGCTGCAACTTCCTTAGGTGTTCCCAGTTTTAACCCGGTAAATTGGTCAGGATTCTCCTCTTCTGCCTGATTAATTTTTTCGTCACTCATTGAATTTCCAATTGTAGATTGCGTTCATCAACTGATTCATTTTCTAAAATATTTTCTTGAATTTGCAAAATACTTATCCGACAATATATATAGATTCCTAAATTACAATCTAACATTAATACTTTCAGATTCACTTACAACCCTTTCCATACTCGAATATATATTAAAACTTTTCGCGCGTAAAAAACCAATCAGCGTAATATGAAATTCCTTTGCAACCTGAACTGCCAGTCCGGAGGGAGCACCTACTGCAGCTACCATTTTAAACCCTGCCATGGCTGATTTTTGAAGCAATTCAAAACTAGCCCTGCCGCTTAACAACAAGATTTGGTTATCTAACGGTAAAATATGCAAGCCCATTGCAGCACCAATTAACTTATCAAGTGCATTGTGTCTGCCAACATCTTCGCGCAACAAAATGCAATTTCCCTGCAAATCAAATAATGCAGCAGCATGCAATCCACCGGTATGTTCAAATATATTTTGTCTCTTTCGGAGTTCATTTGGCAAACTACAAATCAGAGACGTTCCAACTTTAATATTATTGGCTGAACGATAATCCGGACAAACAATTCGCAACGCATCAATTGACGTTTTTCCGCATACACCACAACTGGAAGTAGTGTAAAAATTACGCTCTATATTTTTTAAATCAGGACATATATTCTCCTCTAATTCCACACGCACAATATTCTCAACATCACTTTCATTTCCCGATCCAACACAATATTTAATTGCCAGCACATCCTCCATTTTTTGGATGATTCCCTCGGTAAATAAAAATCCTAAAGCAAGCTCAAAATCATGCCCCGGAGTTCGCATTGTTACTGAAATATTTTTTTGCTGACGTTGTTCTTTTTCGCCAAACCCCAACCGAATTTCCAATGGTTCTTCAGCTGTCAGAAGGTCATCAGCAGATAAAAAATCGTTTTCAGCAACCTTTATTATTTGAGTGGCTGTAACAGCAGGTTTGGACATTTAACAAATATAAAGATTATGTTGGATTCGTGTTAATGCTTAATCTATCAGGATCAGAACCAACATGAAATTCCTTACGCTTTAAAGGATATTTATTACACTATCTTTCAAACACTATTTTACTAAATATTCATCGTTGATTGCAATTAAAAATCTTAGGCAGCAATGAACAGTTGTGATCTTATTCCAAAGAAAAAAACACCTTTTTCGAATGCATCCAGGATTTCTTTGTTTTTCTTCCAAAATTGCTAAAACAGTTGATATATATAGTGCGAGTGTGGAAATCCATAATATTTAAAAAAAATTATAAGACATGTATCAGGAACTCTTTACTCCATTTACAATCTTTCTAAATGATTAAGCCTAA
Organism: Bacteroidota bacterium; assembly: GCA_031418215.1. GTDB lineage: Bacteria > Bacteroidota > Bacteroidia > AKYH767-A > OLB10 > JANOXC01. The sequence continues at coordinate 9,870 of JANOXC010000141.1, read as the reverse complement.
AAAATAATTACTGCACATTTAAAGGTTTTTTCTTTAGGTCAAGTATTGAGAAATCAGTATCAACCTCCTTAATAGTATTTGATAAGCAACCTAAACCGGTAATCATCATTTCAACCACATCTCCAGCCTTTAGCCATTGTGCTTTAAAATCAGGATTATTTAATTTCCCCGTTCCATTTAATTCAAGAAAGCAACCTGTTCCAACCGTGCCGGAGCCGATTACATCACCGGGAAAAATGTCAACACCATAAGCACAACGTTCAATAATTTCGGCGAAGGTCCAATCCATATCGCCCATATTACCTCGAGAAACTTCAATGCCATTGATGATACATTTCATCTCCAGGTTAAAACTGTTACCCGTATGGCCTGGTTTACATTCGATTTTATATTGCTCAAGTTCATCAGGCGTTACAAGCCACGGACCAATTACCGTTGAAAAATCTTTCCCCTTTGCAGGGCCCAAATTCAATTTCATTTCTTCCATTTGCAAAACCCTGGCACTCATATCGTTCATAATCATATAACCGGCAATATACTGATCAGCATCTTTGGCTTTAATATTTCGACCTTTTTTACCGATCACCACCGACGCTTCCAACTCAAAATCCAATTGTTTGAAATGATCGGGCATACACCAAATATCACCAGGGCCTTGTATAGCCTGATGATTGGTGAAATAAAAAATAGGGTATTCATCAAATTCAGCAATCATTTCCACATTTCTGTTTCTTCTGGCGGAAGCTACATGTTGGCGGAATGCATAACCATCGCGACAGCTCGTAGGATGAGGAACCGGAGCCAGAAATTCTAATTCTTTCCATTCAAAAGATTCTGTCAGCAACTTTCCTGTTTTTATTTTTTCTTCAATATGCCTTGCCCTTTCCATGCTTTTTTCTTCGCCTTTCAGCAGCAGCTCCATAGTAGGTTCTGCATCATGAAAACCGCCGGCATTTCCTGCTTCCTTCAGGTTATAAATCCTGCTGTTAATATACAAACCAACTTTTTCAATATTATGCTGCCTATAGCTAACCAGTTTCATTTTTTTAATTTATTTTTAGAGCGCTAAATTAGCACATTAGCATTGTGTATTTTTGTAGAAATGTTAAAAACTTTGGTGTAACGGAGGTTGCGCTGATTTTCTTACCGTTTCTTCGAACACCGAATCATAAACTCCAAACAAAAGAAGAAAATGCCACAATATCATACGCTTGGAAATATTCCACATAAAAGACACACACAGTTTCGGAAACCCAGTGGTGAATTATTTGCCGAAGAACTGGTTTCCTCCCATGGATTCAGCAGTATATATTCACTCATTTACCATTCACATCCCCCTACCCTTGTAAAATCTGTAGGTGAACCATTTTCAAGAGAACCAAAGGTCACTTTCCATCGATTTTTACGCAGCCAGTCTTTTGAAGGATTTCATATTGAGCCGGAAGTCGATTATATAAAAAGTAAAAAACCGATCTTGGTAAATAATGATTTACAAATTTCATTGGCAGCACCAAAAAAATCCATCACCGATTATTTTCTAAAGAATGCCGATGCCGATGAAATTATTTTTGTTCACGAGGGAAGTGGTACTTTAAAAAGCATCTATGGCAGCATCGATTTCGCTTATGGCGATTATGTTGTAATTCCCCGCGGCACCATTTATCAATTGCATTTTGATGATGAAAAAAACCGGTTGCTGGTGATTGATTCATTCACAGCAATTGAGACCCCGCGTCGCTATCGAAATACATATGGTCAATTTGAAGAACATGCTCCATTTTGTGAGCGTGATATCAGAAGGCCGCAAAACCTGGAAACCCATGATGAAGTCGGCGAGTTCAAGGTGCTGATTAAAAAACAAGGAATTGTTTATCCATATATTTATGCCACTCACCCGTTTGATGCCATTGGTTGGGACGGATATTTATACCCTTGGGCACTCAGTATTCATGATTTCGAACCCATCACAGGCAGGGTTCATCAACCACCACCCGTTCACCAAACATTTGAAGCCCATAATTTTGTGATTTGCTCGTTCGTTCCTCGTTTGTTCGACTATCATCCGCAAGCCATTCCCGCGCCATACAATCACAGTAATATCGACAGTGATGAAGTGTTGTATTATGTTGATGGGGATTTTATGAGCCGCAAGAGCGTTACCAGGGGAATGATTACCCTTCATCCTGCCGGAATTCCGCATGGACCGCATCCCGGTACTGTTGAAAAAAGCATTGGTGCTAAAGAGACGAAAGAGCTGGCGGTTATGATAGACACTTTCAAACCATTATGGTTGACGGAAGACGCTATGAAAATCATGAGTGATAATTATTATCAATCGTGGATTTCCTAGATTTTTGATCTTCACACAGCTCTTTACCAGTCTAATTTAAAATTAATACAGGTTGTTATGCAACCTGAATGTAAATATTGTCGTCTTTTACCTTTTAGTTCATCTAGCAAGTTGCATACTGTGCATAATATTTTTTTTATTTTACAGTGAAAATGCTGTGTGTAATTGTCAAATCACTATTTTTGAAACCATATTAAATTCACAACCTTTATTCTCAAGAAACCCTATTCACTAATTATGAAAAGAATTATACACATCGCAATTATCCTGTTACTAAGTCAGGTAACTGTTAATGGTCAGGCAATCTGCCCTATTGATGAACATTTTGATTTAACAAACACCTTTACGTCAACAGGTACCCCCGGCTGGAGTATTGATAATACCTACTCCGTAACATCGCCGAATTCTATCCGCGGACAATTTGGATTGGGAGCAGGGAATACATCAGATTTAACATCTGCGTCGGTGAGCACCATCGGCAACCCTGTTGTGAAGTTGAAATTCAAACATATTTGTAAGCTCAACTCCTTCGACGGAGGTGTCGTTGAAATCAATACAGGATCGGGCTGGGTTCAGCTAAAAACCGCCCCTGCTGCAAACTGTATTTATTATGGAAATGCAGTTACTTTTGCGCAAGGTTTTGGATGGTCCTTTAAAGCTTTATCATATCCTTTGCTTTGGCAGCCATCTGTAGATGCTGCTATCCCTGATAACAATACCTGGTGGAAGGAAGAAACTTTTGATATTTCAACCCTTGCCGGTAACCAGGCCAATGTCCAAATCCGCTTTTCTGCAGTTGGTGTGGATAACAATGGTATGGCAGGTAATTATGGCTGGTTGATAGACGATGTTCAATTGTGCTACTCCACCTGTGAATTGGATAATCCGGTGATTACTCCAATTGCTCCATTATTGGTTGGTGCAGTTTATAATCCTGGACCATATACTGTTTGTTTCGATATGACCGATACTTCTTCAGTTCTTTTTTCCGAATTGTATTTCAACCTTAATAATACAGGTTTTCAAGCTACCAACACGATGTCTCAAGTTACAGCAACCAAATGGTGTGGTAGTATTCCCGGTCCTATAGCTTGTGACGACTCTGTTACTTGGTATGTCGAAGCTTATGATGGTTCCTGTAATACTAATGTGGGTACTTATCCTGCAGCAACACCAAATAAATTTAATTATTCCTGCACCATTGATTTTCCATTCTGTGATTACTTTGATAGTCCAAGCACTTTTTGGACAGATTCCTCTGCCGCAGGTTCAAGCTGGGAGTTAGGTATTCCGAATTTCGCACCTACCAATTCTCCTTTAACCTTCCCCAACTCGTGGGACATTGATTTAAATTCCGGGTATCAAAACAATTCCAATGCATTGCTTACCTCCGGAACTTTTAATTTCACCAATAACCTTAATCCAACACTCAGTTTATGGTATAACTATGAAACTCAAGCCGGCGCAGACGGTGTAAGATTACAATATTCAACCAATGGCGGTGCAACTTTTACTACATTAGGTGGAATTAATGACCCTTGCGGTACAAATTGGTATAATGGTTCGATTACCGGCGGTCCGGGTTGGACAGATGCTTCCAATGGATGGACGCCGGCATCCTATGATTTAGCTTGCGGCACTAATACAATTCCGGGATCTGATAGTGTTCAATTCCGTTTTGTTTTCAGGTCAGATGGTCTTACTACCGCTGCCGGCTTTAGTCTTGATAATTTCTGCATCGATATTAAGAATGACCAAGATTTAGGAGTAACATCTATTACTGCACCAAGTGGAGGAGTACCGGCTGGAAATTCTGTAGCAGTAAATATTTTAATGCAAAACTTCGGAAATGCAGTTCAAACTGCTTGCAATATTGTAACCACTATTGATACCGGAACAGGTCCTCAAATTCAAAATACTTTTCCATGGACAGGAAGCTTAATGCCCGGTGATCAACTTGCCGTTGTGTTACCAAATATTACTGTTCCTCCAGGACTTTTCACTTTATGCGCTTATACGGTTTTAGTTGGTGACACCAACGCCGTTAATGATACCTTCTGTATTGATTTGTTAGGTATTCCAACTTTCACTTTATCATACAATGACAACTTTGATGGTGCTGTTAACTGGTATAATGAAACAGATCAGGGGACCTCGTTATGGGAGTTGGGTACGCCGTCTTTCGCATCAACGAACAGCGCGCACTCAGCGCCTAATTCATGGGACGTAGATTTGCTTTCAGGTTATACGGATAATTCTATTACTACACTTTATTCTCCTTATTTTAATTTCACGGGCACTGTTAACCCATTGTTAGAATTTTGGCAAAACTATGACACAGATGAAGATGCTGATGGGGTAACCATGCAATACAGAGTCGGAAGCGGCGGATGGAATACACTTGGTTTTCCAAATGATGGAAATGGTATCAATTGGGCTAATTCTTTTAATATCGGTGCAAGTGGATTACCCGGTTGGTCAGGCACTTCTAATGGCTGGATTAAATCATCCTATGATCTGATAAATGTGGGAGCCATCACCAATCAACCCAGTGTTCAATTTAGGTTTATTTTTGCTTCTGATGGTTTTGGTACAGGCTCAGGGCATTCAATAGACGACTTTACAATTATTCAGCCTGCACCAAATGATGTTGGTGTGATCGCAATTACAAGTCCTCCTTCTACAACCATTGCGCTGGATACAAATGATGTAATTGTTAAATTGAAAAATTTTGGAACAACAGCTCAAACCAATCCTGTTGTGTACTACCGCGTTGACAATAACGCTGTTGTAGGTCCGATTACTTATACCGGTACAATTAACCCAGGACAAAAAGTTGATGTTCCAATGCCACCATTTATTGCAGCACAAGGTCCTTACTCAATATGTGCATGGTCTGCCTTGCCGGCTGATGCCAATACTTCAAATGATTCGACTTGCAGTAGTTTTGTTGGTGTACCAATTGTAAGTCTCGCTTTCCTTGACAATTTTGAAAATGGAAATATTTACGCTTGGACAGATAGTACAGGAGCCGCTGGTACTAGCTGGCAATTAGGCACCCCCAACTGGAAGGCTATAACTGCTGCCCATTCACCGGTAAATGCCTGGATGACCAATATTTCCACAGGTTATGACGATGATGCTGAATGTTACCTTCAATCACCTTATTTTGACTTCTCCGACGCTGATAGTGTTCGTTTAAGTTTTTGGCAAAACTTTAAAGCAGAAGGCGGTTGGGATGGAACGCGCCTTGAATATACCACTGATGGAATCAATTGGACAATATTGGGAACTGCACCAAATGATCAGAACGGCATCAACTGGTATAGTGATGATCAACTAAATAGCAGCTTATTGCCGGCTTGGGAAGGTAATTCCAGCAGTCTGATTGACTTCCCAACCAATAATAATGTAAAAGGATGGATGAAATCAACTTATGAGCTGTTATCTGTTGGCCCTGATCTGAATAATCAATCATTGCCTGTTCGTTTCAGGTTTGTTTTCACCTCTGATGCTTCAATTAATGCAATTCCGCTTACTAACGGATGGAGTGGTTATGCGATTGACGACTTCAAGTTGCGTCTGCCTTGTGCAAATGATTTCTCACTTCTATCTATTGATCAACCTGTAAACGGCCCTGCCGGGGTAACTGTTATTCCACAGGTTACCATTCAGAACGATGGATTTGCCAATGCTACTTCTGCAAATATTGTTTATTGTATTACTCCACAAAGTACCGGTGTAACAACATGTGTTACCTATACCTGGAATGGCATACTTCCTCCAACGGCGGTAATGCAACCTTTCCTGCCTCCTTTCTCCATGCCGGTCGGACAGTTTGATCTTTGCATACATGTTGATTTAGCAGGTGACTGTGATCATACAAATGATTCACTTTGTATTACACTTGTTGGTATACCAACCTATGCTCCTACTTATTCTACACCATTCACGGATAATTTCGATGGCATAAATACAGGTTGGACAACATTTAACGGGGCAAACAACAATTCTTCTAACCAATGGGAATGGGGTACTCCAAATTTTGGTGCAACAACGGGTGCTTTTTCTGCACCAAAATGCTGGGATGTAAATCTTAATACTGCTTATGCTAGTAATGGAGATATCTACCTCTTAACTCCGTTCTTTAATTTTACTCCTGCAGGCTTAACTGGTGACCCTGAAATTAGTTTCTGGCACCGTTATGAAACAGACCCTCTCAACGATGGTGTTACTGTTGAATATCGATACGACAATACCGGTAATTGGACAGTTCTGGGTTCTGTATTTGATTTTATATGTGGAACCAATTCATGGTATACAGAAAATTTAGGAAGTGGTGATGATGGGTTCGAAGGAAGCTCTGCAGGTATTCCCGGAAATACCAATGGTTGGTATAAATCGCTCTATCGTATGAATACTGCCTGTTTAGCCGGTATGAATGCAAAACCAATTGTTCAGTTCCGTTTCCGATTCTTCTCAACCGGTTTTACCACTGGTGATGGTTATAGTATTGACGATTTCGCAATGAAGATCCCTGTGCCAATTTCAATTTCTCCTATCGATCTTTATGATACCAATCGTCCTGAACTGATCTTCCCGAATCAGCAAGTTAATTTCACTACCAAGTTGTATAATGAAGGTACAACTACATTGAATTTTGTGACCGCATCTTTGTATGTTGATAATAATCTGATTTCGCAGGATCTTGTTGATTTTACTGCCACAGGAGGTGCAATTGACAGAGATACATCAAGGTTATATTCATTCCAGAACAACTGGACTGCAACACCTGGCGAACATCGAATTTGCGTAGTTACTAGTAATCCAAATGGAATAACTGACCTTAATCCAACAAATGATACCATTTGCTATTATATCACCGTATTTGAAAACCAATCTGTTTATCCTTTCTGTACAAGTTTTGAATCCGGCAATAAATGGGTAACCCTGAATGCCATTTCCTACATCAATGAGTCTACCTGGGAAATTGGATCTCCCTCTCAAACAAATCTGAACGGTACGCATAGCGGTTCTAAATGCTGGACACTTGATGCAACAGGTAATTACCTTGAAGGTGATTCTTCAGGATTGTTCTCCCCATTGTTAAGTGTTTCCGTATTTAAATGTTATAAAGTGAGTTTCTGGCAACAGTTTTATACAGAACAATTCCAAGATGGTGGTTCATTCGCTTATTCATTGGATTCAGGTGCAAAATGGACTTCTATTAGTTTCCAGAATACGCCTTACACCAATTTCTTTAACTATAATAATGTTTCCTCTCTTGCCTATGAAAATGGTTTTACAGGTAACAGTTTTGGCTGGAAATATATTGAGAAGATTATTCGTCCGAACGTTAATGACCAAATGATTTTCCGTTGGAGGTTTGCATCAGATTTGGATAGTACATCGGAAGGATGGTCAATTGATGATTTCTGTTTCGAAGATCTTGGCTTCTGTAACCCGCTTGGAATTAATGAATTGAGTGCATCAGGATTGGGATTAGGTCAGAATTATCCAAACCCTTTCAATGGTCATACAACGATTGAATACCAAATTCCTTCAAATGGAGATGTACAATTGATATTTACAGATGCCGTAGGAAGAATGATCAGGACATTCAATGCAACAGAGGCTAAGCCAGGTACCTACACTGTTGATTTCGACTCAAATGAATTGAAGCCCGGCATTTACTTCTATTCTTTAATTTATAATGGTGAAAGAATCACTAAGAGAATGATGGTAACCGATTAATAAGATTTGCTTAAAGTTTAAAGAAGAGCCCCGAGTACTCGGGGCTCTTCTTATTTTTACACCATGGAAAGAAATGAAAAAAGTAAATTATTTCTGATCGTATATATATTATTTTGTTTGGCTGGTTTTTCGACAAAAGCAGCATTTTTAAAAACATACGATGACCTGAAGCAAACAAATAATTTCTCCGAAAGTCATTATATATCTTTTGCAGATAAGATTACCCAAAAAGGGGGTGGATTTTTTAGCTGGATATCAAATGATACAAGGAATGAAGCCTGGGGATTAATCATTAAGTCAAATCAAAAAGATGTTGTTGGAAGTTGGGTACGACAAAATGTTACAGCACTAAATCCAGATTGGTTCGGCGCCACACGAACCAAAACAGCAAAGCCGGAAATGCAGCAATCATTTCGTGCACTGGGTTATTCAGATCAACAGATCAAATCAAGATACGGTATATATATAACAGATATTTCGTTAAATGATTATCCTGACTGGGCTGCCATGCAAATGATGTGCAAGCTACAGGAATTGGGATGGCTTTCCATTGAATTACCAAGTGGTGATTATTACATAAACCGCAAGATTATTTTACCTGAACCCGTTAAAGCCAATACAGTTGTTCAATATAGTATCGAAGGAAATGGCTCTTGGTTTTATTCAACCAATAATAATGGTTTTCCATTTTTTTTTACAATGCCTGTCAATCAAACCATGAGTCAGTCCATTTTTTGTGCAAGGAGATTTACAATTAAAAATCTTAGCATCATCGGCAGAAAAGATGCGCCCGGAAGTGTTGGCATAGAGATCGGTGGCACGTTTCATTCATTAATTGAAAATATACACTTGATCGGTTTAGATACCGGTATTGTATTAAGACATGCCATGAGCACTACCATTTCCCGTTGTAATGCCGTTGGATGTCGTCGCATTTCTTATTTCATCGGAAGTGGACGTGGAGCCTGGGAAGGTGGTAATTCAACCAATAGCGGCTCTAACCAATCTAAAGTAATTTCCTGTCGACAGTTTACTGCTGATGGGCAATTTGCTGGTGTTTATATCACTGAAAGCAGTGAATGCCGCGTAGAGGATTTTGCATTGGATGGTGGAGCAAAACGTCACACGGACTATGGTATATATATTGATACAAAAAACGCTTCCACTGTAAAGGATGGCTATGTTAAAGGTGTACATGGTGAAGCAGCAGTAGATAGTGCATTGGTTAAGTTCAGAGGAAACAGCGCCAGCTTTGAAGTACAAGATTTATTTGTTCAATACGCATGTACACTTGTAGAATTAGAAGGCAACTCACAGGTAAACTGTTCACAATTCAGCTATTTCCCCGGTGACTGCAATTTCGCCAGTAAAGGTGATGGATATTGGAAATTTGAAAATGTATTTAACAGGGCAAAAACAATTAACTGGCGAACGGACGGTGATTATGCTGTACCCGATGAAAAAAGAGTGAAAAATGATAAGCGACTTTAATCAGTCCAACAAAATTATATATATATAGATAAACGGAACAGCCAACAATAAAGCGTCAAAACGGTCAAGAAATCCACCGTGCCCCGGAAGTATATTTCCTGAGTCTTTCACTTGCAGGCTTCTTTTCAGCATACTTTCAACCAGGTCTCCCAATGTTCCAGCAACAACAATTATACAACCTATCACCAACCAATCAATCAGTGCAAGAACAGAAGATGTTTCGGACAATGTATAAGCGACAATTAAAGTAAATACTCCTCCTCCTATTGTTCCTT
>JANOXC010000140.1:0-17450 GCA_031418215.1 Bacteroidota bacterium | reverse complement strand
TTTTCAATACCTCTTAATAATAAACCAACGTTATCACCGGCTTCACCACGATCAAGTATTTTACGGAACATCTCAACACCAGTAACGGTTGATGTTTTCTTTTCAACCTGCATTCCGATAATTTCTACTGAATCATTTGAGTTGATTACACCACGCTCGATACGACCTGTTGCAACTGTTCCACGACCAGTTATGGAGAACACGTCTTCAACCGGCATTAGGAAAGGAAGGTCAACCATACGTGGAGGAATTGGAATAAAAGTATCCACTGCTTCCATCAATTCATTGATTTTTGGAACCCATTTCGCATCAGCATTCAGACCACCTAAAGCTGAACCACGGATAACAGGAGTGTTCTCACCATCATATTGATAGAATGTTAAAAGCTCTCGGATTTCCATTTCAACAAGGTCTAATAATTCCTCATCATCAACCATGTCAACTTTATTCATAAAAACAACAACCTTTGGAACACCAACCTGGCGCGCCAAAAGAATATGCTCTCTTGTTTGTGGCATCGGTCCATCTGTAGCTGCTACCACTAAAATAGCACCATCCATCTGAGCTGCACCCGTAACCATGTTCTTTACATAATCCGCGTGACCCGGACAGTCAACGTGAGCGTAGTGACGGTTTTTAGTTGAATACTCAACGTGAGCAGTATTAATAGTGATACCGCGTGCTTTCTCTTCAGGTGCATTATCAATTGAATCGAATGAACGAATATCTGCCAGACCCTGCTTAGCCAATACAGTTGTAATAGCTGCAGTAAGTGTGGTTTTGCCGTGGTCAACGTGACCAATAGTTCCAATATTTACGTGTGGTTTGGAACGATCAAATTTCTCTTTTGCCATTTTATGAAGAAGTTAATTGTTAATACTTATTAGGTTTTTATTTTTTAAGCTTGATATAATTCACTCTTTACTTTTTTTCAGCTTTAGAATTTCAGAAACTTGCATCCTTTTAATTCATTCGGAATTTTTACAATTCCAACACTCTAAAATCACTCCCCTCTCTTTAATCGTGAGCCGTTGAGGAGAATCGAACTCTCGACCTCTTCCTTACCAAGGAAGTGCTCTACCACTGAGCTACAACGGCTTGTCAAGGAAGTTAACTGTTAATTGCTAAATGTTAATTGATGTGCTATTAACAAATAACTTTTAACCATTAACTCTTTTTCGAGCGGAAGACGAGGCTCGAACCCGCGACCTACAGCTTGGAAGGCTGTCGCTCTACCAACTGAGCTACTTCCGCATTTCTGTTTCAGGTTTCCAGTTTCTTTTATCCAAGTAAAACCAGGAACAGGAAACCAGCAACCAATAAACTAATACCAGTGGGGCAAGATGGATTCGAACCACCGAAGTCGAAAGACAGCAGATTTACAGTCTGCCCCATTTGGCCACTCTGGTATTGCCCCTGGTTAACTTTTTATCTTTTAAAGAACATACTGAGCCGATGGAGGGATTCGAACCCCCGACCCACTGATTACAAATCAGTAGCTCTGGCCAACTGAGCTACATCGGCTTTTTTTCGAGATTACATACCCCCCCGAAAAAGGGACTGCAAACTTAGTGAAGTTTTAATAGTAAACAAGGCAGTCTGAAAATTTTTAATTTGATGCCGCCATCAGCTGATAAATCGATCAGATATAAAAATAATAAACCGGCTGTCTGAACATTAATACGCTTGTAAATTAGTTGCCTCTTTGCTTGTCTTTATACTTGGTGATCTGCCGGCGTAAAGCCTCAATGGCTTGATCTGTAGCCTCTTCGAAGCTTTTGCATTGCTCCTTGGCAAATAAAGTTTTGCCAGGGGTGTTTATCCTTATTTCGGCTATTTTATTTTCCAGGTTATCCGATTTATCTAAGCGGAGAAAAACTTCACTGTCAATAATATCTTCATAGAACTGCCTGAGTTTATCAACTTTTTCTTCAATAAAAGTCAATAATTTTTTATCGGCAACAAAATGGATGGATTGAACGCTAACTTTCATAGATTTCTAACTATTTGGATTTATTTATGCTTTTGGAAAAGCCTGCTTATAAATATCCTTGAGCTTTTCAATGGTATTGTGGGTATAAACCTGCGTTGCCGCCAAACTGCTATGGCCAAGCAATTCTTTAATGGCATTGATATCTGCACCTTTATTTAACATGGCCGTGGCAAATGAATGACGCAAAATATGCGGACTTTTCTTGGTATTGGTGATTTGTTGATGCTTGGATAATTCTCCTTGAACAATGCGGTAAACGAATTTTGGATATAATTGGTTTCCTTTGTTGTTCAAGAAAAAATAGTCGGACTTTTTTTCTACCTCTTGTAAAAACTGTTTCCGCTCTTCCAGGTATTTTTCCATCTTTCTTTTAAAGGAATTGGTTACCGGTATTTGCCTGACCTTACTCCTTTTACCAAAAACCGAAATTGAAAGGTTGTATAAATTTACATCGCCAAGTTTCAAGCCTATCAGTTCCGATAATCGAACACCTGTCATATAAAAGAATTCAAGAATGAGGTGGTTTCTTAAATTAACATAAGAAGGCACTTCTTCTTGCTCGGCCAATACAATGTCCATTCTTTTATCATCCACATACTCAGGCAAACGCTTAGCAGACTTTGGCGCTTTTATTTTAAGCATCGGATTCACAGTAATGATCTTTTCGCGCTGTAGAAATCGGAAAAACGAACGTAATGTGGTGATTTTTCGATTGACTGATCGGGGATTTAACTTCGCTTCAATGAGTGAGACCACCCATGAACGGATCAGCAAGTGGTTGACCTGTTGAATATCTGAAAGCTGGTATTGAACCTGCAAATAATCAGTAAACTGCAGAAGATCGGACTCATAAGCAACCAACGTATGCGCTGAAAACCTCCTTTCATACTTTAAATACGATAAAAAACGCGCTGCCTCTTTCACTTATAGCTATACCAAATATCGAGTTATAAAAGTACTTAAGAATAACACGAATTCAAAAAGAATATTGCCTATTTATTAATAATGTCCTATTGAAAACACAAAAACCGGACGATTGCCCGGTTTTTGATAAAAATTAAAAGAAATGTTGATTAAAGCATTTCTTGTCTGTTCAATGTTGTGCGATAGACTGCTTTCTTCACCGTTGTACGGCGTGTAATTGATGGCTTCTCAAATGCCTGACGTGAGCGAAGTTGTTTTACAACGCCTGTCTTTTCAAACTTCTTCTTAAACTTCTTTAAAGCCTTGTCAATCGTTTCATTTTCCTTTATGGGAACAATGATCATAAGTCAGATACCTCCTTTAATTGGGATGCAAATGTAAATCTTTTGTTTCAACCTGCAAAAAGAAATTTAGTTTCGTATAAAAAATGACTTCTTCCAATGCTGACGCAATTGTTCTACTTCAGAGTCCCTTACAGGAGACTGAAGGGACTACTTAGCTGCTGCCAATAAAAAATAACCACAAAGGCACAAAGGAGGCACAGCGGCCACTATGGAATTGTTTCCCCGTGAACTTCGTGTTTCCCTTGTGTCCACCGTGGTTAAGTTTTGTTACGCCGATTCCCCAGATAATTCATTCCGGAAAGCAATCAGGGTTTTTTCATAAAGCGGTTTCAAGGCATCTACATGTTCCTGCAATTGTCGTTTATCACCATTGTTGCCTTTTAGCTCAATGATCTTGAAAAGCTCTGATAATTGTTTTGCGCCTACATTCATGCAGGTGCCTTTTAACTTATGTGCTGCCTGATTAAACTTTTTAAAGTCCCCGACGGCAACGGCCTCTTCAATTTCATAAATACCGGCCGGCACTTGGCGTTCAAATAAGGTAATAACCTGGTTGACAAATGCAGCATCTGTTTTCGCGGCAATATCACGCAATCGCTGAACCGCAGCTGGATCGAGCAACATTAAATTATTCAGTTGTTCAATAACAAAATACTGTTCCTTTGTTTTGCTTTCTTTTTTTGCAGCGTGGCCTCCATTAAAATCCCCTTCGGCAATTGTTAATGGCTTACTCCATTTTTTTATCATCCTATGAATTTCATCTGTTAGTATTGGTTTTGATATATAATCATCCATACCGGCATCTAAACATTTTTGTTTGTCGGCATCTGTTGCAAAGCCTGTCATGGAAATGATAACAGGTCGTTGGCCGTTATATATTCTTATTATTTCACGGGTTGCTTCAATGCCATCCATTCCCGGCATCTGAACATCCATAAATATTAAATCATATTCTTTATCGCGCAATTTCTCCAAAACCTCATTCCCGGAGGAGGCTCCATCGGCACTATATCCCAATTGCTTCAATATATTTACCATCAGCAATAAATTCACATCATTATCTTCAGCAATTAGTATTCGAAGTGGATATTTTAAAGCCAATGGTTGATTAATGAAAGATTGTTCCTCCACGATGATTTTTTCAATGCTGAAATCTTCGGAAATTTTCATCGGAATTGAAAAATAAAAGCTACTTCCTTTTCCATATTCACTTTCTACTTTTATATTTCCTCCGGCCAATTCAACAATTCGTTTGCTGATGGTTAAACCAAGACCGGTACCGCCATACTGACCAAAAGTGGAGCTATCAGCCTGACTGTATTCGCTGAATAACCTTTCCATTTGTGCAGGCGTCATCCCAATGCCGGTGTCCTTTACTGCAAAAACAAGCTGTACTAAAACAGGATTAAGATCTTTGCTAATTTCATGTTGCACTGATACCTCAACACTTCCTTTGGATGTGAACTTAATGGCATTTCCAATGAGATTTACAAGTACTTGTCGCAAGCGGGCCTTATCACCCAATACCATTTTAGGAACTGAAGAACTGATGGAAGGATGAATCGAAATATTTTTTTCCTGAGCTTTTACTGAAAGAATATCGATAGATTCATTGATAAGTTCCTCCACATGAAATGGTTTTTCTTCCAAATGCATTTTATCTGCTTCAATCTGCGAAAAATCAAGCACTTCATTGATAACCTGCAAGAGTGCGTCGCCACTTACCTTAACTTTGCTTAACAGATGAGTTTGTTCAGCATCAAGTTTTGTAGTCCGAAGCAATTCAGCCATACCAATGATGCCGTTCAATGGTGTTCGTATTTCATGACTCATGGTAGCGAGGAAACGTGATTTTGCAGCCGTTGCTTGCTCGGCAATTTCTTTGGCCTTTTGCAATTCCTGTTCATGCTCCATTTGCAATGTGATATCGCGGGCAAAATAGCTAACACCTGTAATGAGTGTATTGATTCCAGAATAAACAGGATGCAATGCCACTTCAAAATATTGTTGCTGCCCTTGTAAATTGACAAACTCCTCTCGCGAGGTAATCATCTTCCCACGTAAAACACCCATCATGGTTCTGCGCCAAGCCACCCTTTCATTTTTTGGCAGCGCATCACCGTAATTCATTCCATTCTTCAACCACACGCCGTATTTTTCAAAAAAACGATTGCGGTAAACAGAATTTAATACAGTAATCCGCTCCAATGCATCAACAGCAAAAATTGCTTCAGCAGTATGTTCAACAACTGAAGCAAGGTTGTCTTTTGCATAAATCAACTCACGCTCTAATGTTTTTTGTTCCGTTATGTCTTCAATTTTCAGCAATGCAATTCCTTTCTGCAGCGTCATCATCCCCTCACATCTAACAACAATTTTTTCACCGTTTTTTCGAATCAATGTTCGCTCATCGGTATAGAAAATGCTACGTCCGTTAAAGATGTCGTCCAGTTTTGACTTGTCTGCTGTTGGTTGTACGGGATGTATCAAATCACTGAAATGCAAGACAGCCAACTCCATCACCGAATAGCCGGTTAGGGTTGTAAAATATTCATTAACTTTTAAAAACAACTGGTCTTCATTCAGCCACACAAATGGAAAATCACCTGTTTCAATTAATGTCTCATTAGTAGCAACAGCCGCTTCATGGAATAACTCTTTATCTGTAGCGACATTTGAAATTTCAGTCACTGAAAGCACAGGAGTATTCGATACCTCGTCCTTTACTTCCTCCTCTTTGAATTCGGGTAAAGCACGGCTTCCAATATCAAATCGCAGCGGAATTTCAGCAAACCGGCAAAATAAATTCCCTTCATATACCCTGTTGATGGAAACCGATGCTTTGAAGGATCGTCCACTCAACCCGCTGCAACTTAATGAACGACTAATAAACCTATCCTGATCAATGGCAGAGTAAAGCAATTGCACCTCTTCATCGCTTAAGGGCTCCCTGAAAATATTTTTAAAAGACAACTGATTTAAATTCCGTTGGCGGTACAATCCAAAAAGATTGAGCGCCTTTTGGTTTGCACGAATAGCATTCAACGTTTCAGCATCGAAGATGATCCATGCTTCATTTTGATTTTCAAAGAGTGATTTTAACGATTCCTCCTGATTGAGCTGTTTTTTCTGACGAACAACCTTTAACCACAAAAAAATACCTGCCACAGCAAGCGAGCTTAGGAGGAGAATAAATATGATTTCGGTGACTGTCAGCAAAGGGGATACTTATAGATTATATGTTTACGAAGAATAGCGAAGATAGTTACCCTATGCCGGAATCCACTCCGCACCAACGAAATGACCCTTAAAACCGGGATTAATCAAATGTTCATTTTCCCATTCAGGAATCTTATTGAATGAAGCACTCGTTCATGTCTTGGTTAACTATATTTGCCCACCCTTTTCGATGTTTATTTTTTAAGGAACCATTAGCCCACCACTTAAAAAACAAACAATCAGAATATTAACCCTAGTTATGCTGACTTTAATTACCAAAGAAGTAAACGGTTTTCTCAACTCATTGATTGGATACATAGTAGTTATTGTATTCCTCCTGACCATCAGTTTGTTTTTATGGGTCTTTCCCGGTGGTGATTTTAACATTGTTGAAAGTGGCTATGCTGCAATCGATGGTTTATTTGTCATTACTCCTTACGTGTACCTTTTCCTCGTACCGGCCATTACAATGCGTTTGTTTTCAGAAGAAAAAAAAACAGGAACTATTGAAGTTCTGCTAACCAAGCCACTTACTGAAATGCAGGTTGTCTTTGCAAAATATCTGTCAGGCGTCATGTTGGTTTTGTTTTCATTAATTCCAACGTTAATCTACTATCTCACTATTTATTATGCCAGCTTACCTGTGGGAAATGTGGATAATGGCGCTATTTTGGGTTCTTACCTTGGCCTATTACTGCTCGGAGCTGGCTTTGTAAGCATTGGCATATTTGCTTCTTCCATTTCCGACAACCAGGTGGTGGCTTTCATCATTGCATTCTTCTTCTGCTTATTCTGTTATCAGGGCTTCGAAAGCATCTCCGGAATTACAGAAACAGGCTGGCTGAATATCTTACTCTTCAACCTTGGAATAAATGCGCATTATATAAGCTTGAGCCGCGGTATTATTGACTCCAGGGATGTGATTTATTTTCTATCGCTGATTGGGCTGTTTCTTGTTATGACAAAAACAATGTTGGAGAGCAGGAAATGGTGAAATTATCGACGAATGCGAATCAGTACGAATTTACGAATAGAAAAAAAATGTAAAATGTAAAATAATAAATGTAAAATGTAAAAGGGTATTGTTATTTAGGTCCCTTCAACAAGTGACATGATAATTGCTATCCAACAATTCAAACCATTTTCAACTATTGAACCATTCAATCCTAATCCTTAAACAATAAACCATAATTTCAAATTGAAACAGAAGAGCATCAAGGCACAAAATATTTTTCAGCTATTCCTGGTTGTAGGAATGATTGTGCTTGCCAATGTGATTTCCTCTTTCGTTTTTACGCGTATTGATTTGACAGGTGATAAACGATTTACTGTATCGGAAGCAAGTAAAGCAACACTGGGGAAATTAAAAGATGTTGTTTATGTAAAGGTTTACCTGGATGGTGATTTTCCCGCCGGATTTCAAAAACTGCAAAATGCCACGCGCGAAATGCTTGATGAACTGCGCAATTATGCAAAGGGAAATTTAGAATATGAATTTATTGATCCTTCAGCCAATGCAGATGAGAAGGAGCGAAATAAATTATACAACCAGCTTGCAACTAAAGGCCTTCAGCCAACGAACCTGGAATCAAAATCAAAAGAAGGTACAACGCAGAAAATTATTTTTCCGGGAGCACTTGTCAGCTACAGCAATGAAGAAGTTCCTGTTCAATTACTGAAAGATCAAATTGGTGTTTCCAGTGTGCAAATGCTTAACAATTCTATTCAGAACCTCGAATATGAAATTGTTAATGCTATTAAAAAGGCCACCAATCCAATGAAGCCCACCATTGCTTTTATTGAAGGACAAGGGGAACTGGAGCCGAAACGGGTGGAAGACATTTCCAACGTATTGCGTATTTCCTATAGTATTAAAAGGGTCAGCATTCATCATCAGTTGGGAATTTTAAATAATTATAAAGCGATAATCATAGCAAAGCCGGATTCAGCTTTTGATGAAAAAGATAAATTTATTATTGATCAATACGTGATGAAAGGAGGCAGTGTTTTATGGCTTATTGATCAGATGCAAGTTGGAATGGATAGCATGGGAACGCGCGGTGAGACGATGGCTATGGGCCGCCCACTCAATATTGACGATATGTTGTTCCGCTATGGTGTAAGAATAAACTATGATCTTCTATTGGATCTACAGGCTGCTCCCATTCCCGTTGTAACAGGATTTGTAGGAAATCAACCCCGCACACAATTGCGTCCCTGGTTTTATTTTCCGGTGATGACACCAACATCAAAACATCCCATCGTCAATAATTTAAATGCAATACGCAGCCAGTTTGTAAGCAGCATTGATACTGTTGGTGCACCCGGCATCCAAAAAACAGTTTTATTAACTACTTCGCAATATTCACGAATTTCACCGGCACCGGTAAGGGTCAGTTTGGGCATCATGCAAATGAAACCTGAACCCCGTCAATACAATCAAAGTAATTTAGTTACTGCCGTTTTGCTGGAAGGTAAGTTTGAATCGCTTTACAAAAACAGACTTGCTCCTGCTATTGTACAGGATACGGCCATTAATTTCAAAGAAAGTGCAATGAAGCCCGGAAAAATGGTGGTGATTGCTGATGGGGATATTATCAGCAATGATTTCCAGAAGGGTCGTTCACTGGCATGCGGGTACGATAAATACTCCGGAACTTTCTTCGGAAACCGCAGTTTCATTCAAAACATTGTTGATTATTTGACAGAGGATGGCGGACTACTATCTGTAAGAAGCAAAGAATTTAAAATACGCATGTTGGATCCTCAAATCCTGGAAGACAACGTGCAAACAATTAAAATTGTAAATTGTGTTTTGCCAATTGTGTTGGTTTTATTTTTCGGTATTTTTAAATCATATACCCGGAAAAAAAAATATGCCTAACCGTAACCGCTGAAATCTTTTTAACGAAATTTTCTGATGAACAAAAACCGTATATATATAATTCTTTTTATATTAATGGCAATGGTGGCCGGTTATTTTTTATACACCAATTCTAAGAGTACGATCCGACCTGAATTGAGTGATTTTGCTGTTGCTGATACTTCCTCTATCGATAAAATATTTATGGCCGATCGTCAGGGTAAAACCATTTTATTGGAACGTAAATCGCCCGTTGATTGGATTGTGAACGGAAAGTTTCACGCAAGACATGATCTTATTGCTAATTTATTATACACCATTAAATCAGTGGAAGTAAGAAGTCCGGTTGGTAAGAATTTGTACAATCAAACCATGAAACTGCTTGCTTCCAATTCCGTGAAAGTAGAAATATACAGTAAGCAAAAGCTAATTAAAACATACTATGTAGGCCATCCAACGATGGATAACTTAGGCACCTTTATGTACCTGGAAGGATCCAGTGTTCCCTTTATCATGAACATTCCGGGGTTCAACGGCTATTTAACATCGCGGTATACGGTGAATGAAAAAAATTGGAAAAGCAAATCTGTTTTTGAGTACAATCCTCGATCTATTACTAAAATTAAAGTATTTGATCCATTGCAACCGGACTCCTCGTTCATACTTCAAATTTCGACAGACTCTTCCTTTAGTCTTTTACAAAACAATGGTGCTCCTTTGCCGTCCATTGACCTGTCAAAAGTAGGCAGCTACTTAACTACCATTAGCAACATTAGTTTTGAAATAACTTTAGATGACACCCCTGATCGATTCCGGGATTCGTTAATTAATATAGGACCGTTTAAAACCATTGCCGTTACTTTGACAGGCGGCCAGGAAAAGAAGGTCAGCCTTTTCCGGAAAAAATATGGTGGTGAAACAATGGCCCCTGATGATGATGATGCAATAGCTCTTCCTTTCGATCCGGATCGATTTTACCTTCTCATTGATGGTGATTCAAACTGGTATGTTTGCCAGTATTACCAATGGAATAAATTGTTAAAAACTCCTTCTTACTTTATTGCCCCTGCCGGCGCCAAGTAATAACACGCTTAGACTATATTTGCTCAAATTAAAACTGACATCACAATGAAATTTGTTGTTTCCTCCAATACCTTGCTGAAGCATTTAAACAGTATCAGCGGCGCCCTACAAACCAGCACCCCGCTGCCTATTTTAGAGAATTTTTTATTTGAATTGAGCAAAGGCCAGCTTAAGGTTTCTGCTTCAGACCTGGAAACTACCATGACAGTGACTTTGCCAATTGAAGGAAAGGATGAGGGCAAAGTAGCCATTCCGGCCAAAATTATTTTAGAAACTTTAAAGACTTTCAGCGAACAGCCTCTGTCCTTTAAGATCAGCGATACCAATTTTCAGGTTGAAATCAGTTCTGATTCAGGAAAATTCAAATTAACTGGGCTCAATGGTGATGAATTCCCTAAAATCCCTGTTATTGAAAAACCCAGCAGTATTGAAATGTCAAGTGATATTTTATTGGGTGCCATTAATAAAACCTTATTTGCTACCGGAAACGATGAATTGCGTCCGGTAATGACAGGTGTTTTTTGCCAATTTGGTAAAGAAGGGGCAATTTTTGTTGCTACTGACGCACATCGATTAGTAAGGTATCGCAGAAATGACATAAAAGCTTCGAAAGAAACATCCTTTATACTCCCTAAAAAGCCTTTGCAGTTACTAAAAACCAATTTACCCGGTGTGAATGCTTCTGTTAAAATTGATTTTAATGATGCCAATGCTTTTTTTGGTTTTGAGAACTTCAGCCTCATCTGCCGTTTAATAGATGGCCGATACCCAAATTATGAGGCCGTTATCCCATTGGATAATCCAAACAAATTGACCATTGACAGGCAATCCTTTCTTAATGCCATTAAAAGGGTTAGTATTTTCTCCAATAAAACGACACATCAGGTGAAGCTTAAAATTGCAGGCAGCCAGATAGATATTTCAGCGGAGGACATGGACTTTGGAAATGATGCCAATGAAAGACTTACCTGTAGCTACGATGGAAAAGATATTGAAATAGCTTTTAATGCCCGCTTTATAACCGATATGCTGACCAACCTGACTACAGAAAATGTAATGTTGGAAATGTCGTTGCCGAACCGCGCCGGATTATTGACACCACCAAAAGATCAATCTTCTGCCGATGAGGATCTATTGATGTTGGTGATGCCGGTGATGATGAACTAATCCTGAAATTTGCTCTTGATTCCAGATTTAATATAATCCCTACCCGCAAAATCATATGGACTTTTTAAAAGTCAGAAGAAACATGAGGCTTGCAGCAATAGCCATGATACTTTGCATAGGTAATGTAACCGGAATCCTACAGCCTGGTTCTATTCGTGCTGTTGAAGCTGTTTCATTCATTGCATTGGGTATGTCAATAGGTGTATTACTTGTAAATCTTTTTCTATACCGTCGATTGAAAAGCAATTCTTAATTCCACTATAATAAATACTTGGTTAATTACCTGGAATTAAGCTCCAATTCTTTTGCATTGCTGCTCAGCAAATGAAGAAAATTCTCCTCCTTTCCGATACACATAATTACCTCGATGAAAGCATTAAATCTCATGCTTTAAGTGCTGATGAAATATGGCATGCCGGAGATATTGGTTCCCTGAAAATAGCTGATGAATTAAATGCCATTCGCCCGCTAAAAGCCGTTTATGGCAATATTGATGATCATACAGTGCGCAGCACCTGGCCTTTGCATCAACAATTTGCCTGTGAAGGAGTGAATGTGTTGATTACCCATATTGCCGGTCATCCCGGCAGATATAATCCTGAAGTTAAACAGCAATTAAGATCAATTAAGCCTGATTTATTTATTTGCGGGCATTCTCATATTTTACGTGTGATGCGTGATCCTGTTTACAACCTGTTATATATGAATCCGGGAGCAGCTGGGAAGCATGGTTTTCATCATGTTCGAACAATGCTGCGTTTTACCCTGCATCAGGGAAAAATTGATCAGGTGGAAGTAATTGAACTTGGCCTGAGAGGGGCTCTATCTTAACCGGTCAGCAGAACGGACCAAAGCTTCATCCTTTAATATATAATATCGGGCTGAAAAAATGAGTAAAATACTTATTGGAAGGAATGCCACACCCCAGCCTGGTGATGAAGTATAATTCTCCCCTGCTAAAGCAGCCACTTGCCGACTTTCATACAGAAATAGCAGGATTAATAAAGCTTGAAACAAGAGTGTGATATTGCAAATTTTCACTTGTTGCAATCTTTTCTTATAACCGAAAATGATCACTATATAAAGTAAAATTATTAATGAATTGAGAATAATAAGTGGCCAGTTCAGCATTAACAACTTGTGATTTCCACCACTATAAACATCCGTTTTCAAGGCTGAAATACCATAAACATCCCCAATAAGACCAGCTGCCGGAAAAAGCAACAAAGTGGGGAAGAAAATTAATAAAACCGAGCAGACAATGGCTAACAACAGTAATAGGCTTTGTATCCTTTGTATCATTAATGGAGAATTTTACTGTACAAAGATGTCAATAAGCCTGTTAATAAAAAACAGCCCTTCAACTGCAACAAAATTTGCCATATATCCGTTTAATTCCGTAACATTGCATCTTAGGATTGACTTTTTAATCCCTTTAGCAGAAAGACCATTCCATTTCTTCGGTTTATTATTCCCAACAATATTCTTCATATTCAATTAGTAAAGCTATTATTTTGATTCATCCTTGTTGTCAGGTTGAAGCTTCTTTTGGTTTTATCCGCGATCAGCAAAAAACACCTGCTTCATTCAAATAATTGTTCAGCAGGAAATTTCAATATTAATTTCTAGATAATCCCCTCAAATACTTACTAGTTTCCAAAACAATTAATACTAAAAACATTTTTACATGTTTGACATTCTTCAATTAAACGAAAAACTTCTTCCCGAGCTGAAGGAAATTGCTAAAAAGCTTAAAATCGACAATTACGAAAGCTTAAAAAAACAAGACCTTGTATACAAGATTCTTGATCATCAGGCTTTAAATCCTGAAATCGATTTTAAAATGCTGGGAATTGATATTCCTTCAATAGATAAACCTGCCAAGGAAATCCGTTCGCGTAAGCCTGTTGAAAAAAATGAGAAATCGGACAAGTCCGAGAAGCACGAAAAAGCAGAACGACAGGAGAAGGTTGAAAAAGTAGAACGCCATGAAAAGGTTGAAAAAACAGAAAAGAAAGAACCTGTTCATCATCAGCCATCCGCTTCCACTGATAATACCAATAAACCCAAACGACAACGGATTATTCCTGAATCGGATGAAGTAAATGTTCCGGAACGCGTGCAATACATGCCACACTCCTATGGTGAAAAGGCAGAGCTAAAGCAAACACAGCCGAAACCTCCTCAAACTGCTGAGATGGAATACAATGTTCCTCCCCCCAGACAAATGAAAAATGATAGCCCCGCCATGGCGATGCCACCAAGGGAAAATGCTCCTCAAAATTTTGCAGCTCAGGAAAATAATGGAACACGTGAGCGTAAACTTCCACCTGATAATTCGTTTGACTTTGATGGTGTACTTGTTTGTGAAGGTGTTTTAGAAGTTGTACCCGATA
Source organism: Bacteroidota bacterium (assembly GCA_031418215.1). Lineage (GTDB taxonomy): Bacteria > Bacteroidota > Bacteroidia > AKYH767-A > OLB10 > JANOXC01. Next base: position 3,461 of record JANOXC010000140.1, on the reverse strand, counting down.
ATTCCGGATACTTAAGATCATCCGATTATAATTATTTACCATCACCAGATGATGTTTTTGTTTCTTCTTCTCAAATAAAATTATTTGGTTTAAAAACAGGAGATACTGTTCGAGGTAGTGTTCGTCCTCCTCGTGAAGGAGAAAAATATTTTCCTTTAATTAAAGTTGACAGCATCAATGGGCAGGATCCTATCATTGTTCGTGACCGTGTGCCATTTGATTTTTTAACGCCATTGTTCGCCCATGAAAAATTCAATTTGATCAACGGACATGCGAATTACTCAACAAGGGTAATGGACATGATTGCACCAATAGGTAAAGGTCAGCGCGGATTAATTGTTGCGCAGCCGAAAACCGGTAAAACAGTTTTATTAAAAGAAGTAGCCAATGCAATTGCGGCTAATCACCCCGAAGCTTATTTAATTATTTTATTGATTGATGAGCGTCCGGAAGAAGTAACGGATATGGCAAGAAGTGTGAAAGCAGAAGTGATTGCTTCTACTTTTGATGAGCCTGCTGATCGTCACGTAAGAATTGCCAACATCGTTTTAGAAAAGGCAAAACGCATGGTTGAATGCGGACATGATGTAGTGATCTTATTGGATTCAATAACTCGTCTTGCACGTGCTTATAACACCGTTGCTCCTGCATCGGGTAAAGTATTATCAGGCGGTGTAGAAGCCAATGCGCTGCAAAAACCAAAACGATTCTTTGGTGCTGCACGAAAAATAGAAAATGGTGGTTCGTTAACGATACTAGCTACTGCTTTAACCGATACAGGTTCACGTATGGATGAGGTGATCTTTGAAGAATTTAAAGGAACAGGAAATATGGAATTGCAGTTGGATCGCAAGTTGGCGAATAAGCGAATGTTCCCCGCTATTGATTTAGTAGCATCCAGTACACGTCGTGAAGATTTATTACTTGACCGTGAGATGATGCAGAAGATGTGGATTCTTCGTAATCACCTTGCCGATATGACTCCGATGGAGGCTATGGAATTTTTACTGGAGCGTATGCGCGGAACAAAATCCAATGAGGAGTTTTTGGTTTCTATGAATAGCTAAACTATCTTGCCTTTGCATTCATTTTGATGCAAGTGCTTGCTTTTCGTTTTGCAATTGTAATTCCATTGCAAACTCATTCAAGTTGATGCCATCAAAGTTTCCTGATGTCATGATCAATAAAACATGTTTGTTGTATTCCTTCCTTTCAAGGTAAACTTTCAATGCTGCTGCATCTGTGAATACCACCAGGTCTTCACGGTCGAAAGCAGTTTTTACTTGTGCAGCAGAAATTGGATTTAATTTCTTATGTTCTATTGTTTTCGGATTAAAATAAACGATGGCTTCATCTGCCGTATTCATAGCACCTTTAAATTGAATTAAAAAGTCTTCATTTAAACTGCTGAACGTGTGCAATTCCATACAAGCGATTAATGTCCAGCCGGCAAACTGTTTTTTCACAGCTGCAGTCGTAGCCATTAATTTACTGGGTGAATGCGCGAAATCTTTATATATAGTAAGGTGTTCATTGCCTGCAATTTTTTCCAACCTCCGTGCTGCGCCTTTGAAAGTTGAAATGGCTTCATAAAATCTATTTGTATCAATTCCCAACTGTTGCGCCAGTAATCGCGCACCGTTAATATTCATTAGATTATGATCGCCAAAAACCTGTAATGGGATTTTTTTATTATTGATGATAAGGCTGGTCACACCATCAACAATTTCATGAGGCAATACACCATAAGGATATTTAATTACTGAAGTTGAAGTTGCTTCACAAATTTCCTTTACAAGTTTATCCTCTTCGCAATATATAATAGCACCCCCGGCAGGAACCTGATTGACAAAAATCCTGAATTGCTCGAGGTAATTTTCAAAAGTTGGAAATACATTGATGTGGTCCCATGCAATGCCGCTAAGCAATGCAATATCCGGTTTGTATAAATGGAATTTCGGACGTCGGTCAATAGGTGATGATAAATATTCATCCCCTTCTAAAATCATATATGGTGCAGCATCTGTAATCCTGACCATGGTATCAAAGCCCTCAATCTGTGCTCCAACCATGTAATCAAAATCCACCTTACAATATTGAAGCACATGCATAAGCATTGCTGTTATGCTGGTCTTGCCATGACTGCCTCCAATCACCACTCTTTTTTTATCCTTCGACTGTTCGTAAAGGTATTCGGGGTAAGAATAAACTTTTAATCCCAGCTCCTTTGCTTTCAGCAGTTCAGGATTATCAGCTCGGGCATGCATGCCAAGAATCACTGCATCCAGATCAGCATTTAATTTCTCGGGAAACCAGCCCACTTCTTCGGGTAATATCCCTGCATTGGCTAGTCGTGAACGGGAAGGTTCGTTAATCTCATCATCGGAACCGGTAATGTGATAATCCTTCTGCAACAAGGCCAAAGCCAGGTTATGCATGGCGCTTCCGCCGATGGCTATAAAATGTACGTTCATGGTAATCAAATATGAAACAATAATAATCAGTTATGATAATTGTAGTTTGCATTTAAGAATTAATTTTGAACAGTATTTTGGAGTAGGCAGTAGGCAGTAGGCAGTAGTCAGTTAGCAGGGTGACTATATACGTGTTGCAGCAAAATTAAACAATCTGTTCCCAAATAATTGACCTATTAGGGTCTACGCCAACCCTTCTTACCATTCTCTTTTTTTCAAGTTTATATAATTTTTTTAGCACGTAATTATTATGAACGGGGGTAGGATTATTAAATAGTCTATGAGCAATTTCAACCGTACTCATTGGGTTAGACGATAACTCAAATAGGATTGGAATTTCATTTACAATTATTCCCACAACAAGAAAAAAATTAAGATGGCAACCCGTATTTAGTGCGAGCTTTTTCTCTTTCTTCTTTAATTATTATTTCCATAGTCCGTTGATGTGGAAATTTTAAATCATTAATCGCACAAATAGCTAAAATATATTTCTCTGACGTTCTTAATCTTGCTTCTAATTCAGCGATATTTTCAAGTAGTTTTGTTTCCATATTGCCTGATTTTATTGGGATGAAAATAAAAAAGGGGCTTAATGGCCCCTAATTATTTTTAGTGTTTTTATTATTATGGCAGTTTAGGAACACCTGTTTTTTTAATTGTGTTCTTAGCTTCTTCTACTTTATCCTTAAAGATATTCATATTGGTATATTTATCAAGATCAGGGTTAACCTTCTTGATAAACTTGCGATACCTTATTTTGCTAATAGTTTCCATATTATTTAAGAAACGTAAAGTTACTGCTTTTGTTTCCTTTTTACAAGAAAAGCTTCATAATTAACATTTCGTTCAAAGGGAACCCATTGGTTATCAATAAGACCAAGTATATGCCAATCTTCTATTAAAATTTCAAAAAACTTATTAATTGCCCTTTGATATAATCTTGTCCTAGATTCTGTACTTCCTTTAAAAAATAATAATGAATTTATA
>JANOXC010000139.1:0-2951 GCA_031418215.1 Bacteroidota bacterium | reverse complement strand
TTCTGTTTTTTTAGCAGGCTCTTATCTTGTTAAATCGGCCATTGGAGAAGATATAGATAATGAAACGCTGGGAGGTGCAACTACGCAATGTGAGATATCAGGCGTTACAGATAATAAATTCCCCGATGACCGTTCTTGTCTCGATTATATTAAAAGTATATTTTCGAAAGTAGGTGCACTGCCTGTTGCAGGTTTTGATAGAGTGGCACCGGCAAATCCAAAACATCCTGTAAATGAAATTTATGGCATCATGCCCGTTGAACGCGATAAGCAATTCGATATGCATGAAATTATATATAGACTGGTTGACAATAGCGAGATTGATGAATACAAAGAAAAATATGGTCAGTCAATCATTTGTTGTTATGCCCGCATTGAAGGATGGGCAGTAGGCATTGTCGCCAATCAGCGAAAAGTAGTGAAGAGTAAAAAAGGGGAGATGCAATTTGGCGGAGTGATTTACAGCGATAGTGCCGATAAGGCGGCACGATTTATAATGAATTGCAACCAAAGGAAAATTCCATTATTGTTTTTGCAAGATGTAACAGGCTTTATGGTTGGTTCACGTTCTGAACATGGCGGTATTATTAAAGATGGTGCGAAAATGGTGAATGCCATGGCGAATTCAGTAGTGCCGAAGTTTACAGTAGTGATTGGTAATTCCTACGGTGCAGGAAATTATGCCATGTGTGGAAAAGCTTATGATCCAAGACTTATGCTGGCCTGGCCAACAGCGCAAATTGCAGTTATGGGTGGATCAGCAGCTGCTAAAACATTATTGCAAATACAAACTGCTACAATGAAGGCACAAGGAAAAGAAATTACAGCTGAAGAGGAAAAAGAACTGCTAAAAACAATTTCAGAAAGATATGAATCGCAAACATCTCCATATTATGCGGCTTCAAGGTTGTGGGTTGATGCGGTGATCGATCCGGTTGATACCAGGAAGTTTATTGCAATGGGAATTGAGATGGCCAATCATGCTCCCATAGAAAAAAAATATAATGTGGGTGTTATTCAAACCTGATTATCGTGTTGTAATCTGATTGCTTAGAAAGCGATGACTTGTGTTATTTTGATTTATGTTGAAGGCGTAGATCATGTCTTAATTTGACATCAGGAGCTTTGTCTTCTTTTTTGTTTTTTACGTCAGTATTGGGTTGTAGATACCACAAACCCTCTTTGAATTTCCATCCATCATAAGTCATGTCAGGTCCATAAAGACTGAACATGTTTTTTGCTTCAGGCCGTGGGTCTGTTGATGATAAATGATCCTGTATTATCATGTCTTCATCTTTATTGTAATTTAGTGAAACGCTGGCTTGTGCATTGTACTCTAATATTATTCTTGATTTGGTTTTGCCTGATGATTTAAAAACAGGCTTCCCGAATTCGATTTTATTGGTTGCAATGGTAATGCAATCTATCACTTTTCTTGTGCTGAAAATATCCTTGCCCTGCCAGCCCAGTAATATATATTGGTCTTTTTTATTGTATTTTTTGTGAAGCAGTTTATAATAGAGCGCGCCGTACCATGTGGAATCTGTTAATTTTAATATCGAGGCTTCTTCATTATTCGAGTATTTAATTTCTTTCAGTTCATAGACCTTCATTTTCTTTTGTGCATTCATCACTTGCACATAACCAAAGAAGTCGAACGACATCCCGCTTTTTGTTGGCAACATCCATGAATAAATGCGCAACTTCTTATCATCAGAAGTTAATACCGAAAGATTTTTTACACGGTCAAATGAATATTCAAACGATTGCGGCTGACTTAAAAGGGAATCTAATTGCTGTTTAAATTGCAGATGGTGGGCTTGCCTCGATGAATCACTACCGGCCCTCAATATGCTGTCACCAAAAAAAGTAAGGGGAGCTATTGGATCCACTTTTACTGTAGTATCCTGTTGTTGCCCGAATATTGATATCGGAAAACATGCAAAAAGCATAATAACCAGACGTGTTAATTTCAATCGAATGAGCATTCAGTTGTACAACGCAAAAATAAGGACAGTTGATATGGGTTGGCGGACTTTCCTGTTGAATTGCAAACAACTCAACCTGTTTAAAATAAAAAATCCACTCTTTGGGAGTGGATTTTAAATAGAATATGGGTCGGTTAAGCGTGCATTTTTTCTTTTTTACCTGTCAATACTTCCTGAGACTCTCTGTAGTCAGGATCATCCACGCAGCAATCAACGGGGCAAACAGCCGCACATTGTGGTTCGTCATGGAATCCAACACATTCCGTGCATTTATCGGAAACGATATAGTAAAGATCCATTGATTTTGGAGGTTGTACAGCATTGGCATCCACCGATGTACCGTCTAACTTTGAAAACATTCCTTTGATGGAAGTTCCGTCGCTAAAACGCCATTCAGCACCACCTTCATAAATTGCATTGTTAGGACACTCGGGCTCGCACGCTCCGCAGTTAATACATTCTTCTGTGATTTTAATTGCCATAAGATTAGTTGCTAATTTCGACCCCAAAAATAAACATAAAATCTAATATTTAAGCTTCCATTTCCACCATAAATTATTTTATGAACCTCGAAGAAAGAAAAAAGGCATTTATTGAATTAGGGGCCATCCTGAAAGAGCAGATGATTGCTCAGGAATCCGGCAACGGCACTGATGATTTCTCGATGGCCTTAAGAAAGGCAGGGCAAAAGAATCAATGGTTTACGCCACAATCTATACGAATGTCCTTTGACGCTTTGTTAACCTGGTTTCAACAGGATATGCTCGATCAATGGCTAATGCCTTATGACGCAATGATTGAGCGTCAGCAAAAAGCAAAAAAGGTTGGTGTAATCATGGCCGGCAATATTCCGATGGTGGGATTTCATGATTTACTTTGTGTACTTCTTTCAGGCAATAAAATACAGGCAAAATGCGCGAGTGATGATTCTGAATTGATTCCTGCTGTTTGCAACATCCTTCT
>JANOXC010000138.1:0-11299 GCA_031418215.1 Bacteroidota bacterium | reverse complement strand
CCCAAAATAGTACCACTCCGTTGAACTAACCAGTAACGATCAGCCATCCTTGCAGAATCTGAACTAAAAGCAGTGGCCACCCCGTTAATATGATAAACTCCGGGAGGCACAGGTAAATTGTTGCCAGTTGTTGCATACGTTGATGCAGTAATTATACCTACGTCATCAGTGCCACCGGCAACATTGGTAAATTCAAAGGGTACATATTTATCATCCACTGTTGCAGCTGCCGGTAGTCTATAAAATGGGAAAATGTGCAAACCGGTATTGGTACCAATAGTCCATTTCAATTTACTGAGAAATGTATTATTATTACATGCAATATAGCCTCCTGTTGCAGTTCTGAAAGTTAGAACGTTTGGATTCGTGAAAGTTAATGTTTGCGAATTCAAATCTAAGAAACCGGAAAGCAAATTAATGGAATCGGTAACAGTAACTGCAGTATTATTCAAGGAAACAATGGTATTGCCTAGTTTACTAATTCGCAATCTATAAAATGAAATCGGATTGGTGCCCCCTATTGAAGATGCACCAGTAGCATTAAATTCAACTACACCTATCCCTGAATTGAATGTAGCATTGTTGTTAAATGCCGAACCTTTTGTAGTTACTAAACCGGTATCTCCATTAAACGTACCGCCAACTCCATTGGTAAATGTTGAGGTAACACCGTTTAAAAATAGTTTACCTGTTCCACCGTTAAAAGTTCCGGTATTATTGAATATAGCTGACGCGCCATTTAAAGTAACATTACTCTTACCGGTTTTAAATGTCCCGCTGTTATTTGCAGCTCCGGTGGCAAAAGGTAATGCTACATTGTTGGTAGTGCTGTTAGCCCTGCCTTTGAAGAGATAGTTTAAATCAAATGTGCCACTATTACTTAACACAGTACCAATACTTAAGTTAGTAGAGTCCATACTCATAACCCCGGCATTGATACATGAATCACCCACATTAATATCTGCTGAAGAAGAAATCACTTGTCCGGTTGAAGCCACAACTAAGTCGCCTGCAACCGCTAATCCAAGCCTTTTGTATGGCCTGTTAAATACGAATTTGATATTGGGTCGTATAGTCCAGGCACCATTGTTATTATTAACGCCGGGCGATGAAGCAACTAACGCACATCCGTCATCATTAAAAAAGGGAGAAGTGGATTTTCCGCTCAGTGTCAAAGACATTTTTGGAAAAGGGGAAGGATCCTGGGTTTTCACCTGATGTGGAGGTAAAGCATTTGGCGAATAGGCAGTATCATTATTCCAACAAAACTGTAAAACAAGGTTCGAATCCGTGCGCCAAGAGAAATTTGTCATTGGTATCCTGATAGTGTCATTCGCATTAGGATAAGGACCCACCTTAGTAACATTAAACTCCGGAGTGAAAAAAACTGTATTTCCGGCAGGGATAGGAAATGGATCACTTGATGAAAAAGAAGTTATTGTTGTAGGAATCCAGGCATAGGATACTCTGTAATTTTGCAAGCCTCGATTAGTTGCATTAGGCGTGCCGACATAAACCTGAAAAACAAGGTAATCGACTTTATCAATCCCGGTTTTTAAGTTAGGCAGATCTACAAAGTCGTTTTGCGTAAAAATTACTTGTAACTTTCTGTCAAATATGTTTCTATCGAAAAACGGAGAAAGTGCTGATGCTTGAATAGTTGAAACACCTTTGCTTACCAATGATGAAGTATCACCGGGCGATGTCTGAATAATAAATTTACCTTTTACGTTTACTCCTGCTGCCTGATTATAATCGTTTAACGAATCATTAAAAACCATTAATGTATCGTTGGTTTCAATTAAAATATTTTTAGCTCTTAAGGTATCAGAACGACCAACAATAGGATAACGGTAAGGATTGGCAACAGGTTTTGATCGGTCAATTAACACATCATCGGTGGATCGGGGTACAATCTTGGAACACCAATTGGCAGGATCGGACCAGTCTTCTGTTGCACCAAACCAATAGTTCGCATTAACTGTTATACAAGCTGGTGCTGAAGTATAAATTGAACCGCCGGGACATTGTACCTTACATTGGTAACTGGTTGATGCTAAAGGACTGACATTAAGATTACTTGTTGTTGCTCCGGGAATTGGTGAATAAGGTCCCCCACATGGAGATGATGACTCCCACTGATAGGTTAATCCACCCTTTGCAACAGGTATACCGGTAATTGTAATAGATGAAGACCTTCCAACACACATATTCGGGACGCTGGCAACTGAAGTTAAGGTCATTACTGAGGCAGGTAAACATGGTGGTGGAACATAAGGCTTTATATATACCAAGTAATCTTCCGTTTCTCCACTACCAAACTGTGTACATGCATCAGGTGGTCCATTGCTGCCGGGAGCACTGGTAAGTATTCTTGAACGAATGCGCATTACTGTTAATCCGGTATCGCCAAGTACTGGGTCAATAGGAATATAAATAGGTACAATATAAAATCCTGCAGGGGCTAAATTGGTTACCTGAAACCATTCTGTTGTCTCAAGTTGACCATTAAAATTTAAGTCAATCCAGCAAGAGATACTTTGACTGCCTCCTCCTGTTGTGACTGCTAAATTGTAAGTGCCATCCTGCACCAAAGTAGTTGTTGTAGGAGCAAGTGGAGGATAAACATTGTATGCCTGACCATTTAAATTTGAACAACCGGTACTAACATTGCCCAATGTATTTATTTGAACAGCATCAATAAAGTTGGTACAAGCCGAGTTATGTAAATTAGTCTTACAAACACAAAGATTACCGGGTGCCATGGGCACAGCAACCGGAGCTGTAGTTCCAGAAAATGGACCATTTGAGCAAGTAATAACACATTGATACCAACTGGCGACAGCTTGACTCACTTGTATTGTTGGGTTTACGCCTCCGGTAATATTGGTCCATGGTCCACCAACTCCAGCTGTAGATACCTGCCACTGCCATGTTTGTCCTGAACCAATGGTAGGAGCATTGCCGGTAATACTAAGGTTAAAATTCTGACCAATACAAACATTAGGTAAGGTTGAAACGGCCGTTCCGGCGGCAGATATATTGCACGGAGGACCGGGAAGAATGTTAATATTATAATCCTCAATTTCTCCAAAACTTCCAATGAAACAAGGTGAAGTAGTGGCAGTACCATTTTCAATTAATGAAACCCTCATACGTGTAACGCCAAGAGAAGAGGAAAATGGGATGAATACACTACCCGAAGCACTGCTAATGGCCGGTGTTGAACTAGAACTAGTAGGCCCACCCGAGAACACACGTTCAGTTACAGGGTCAAAAATGCCATCTCTATTGTAATCAATGAAAACATTAAAAAAGGAAGCGAATTGGAAGGTACCCGTTGTAACCTGGCATAAGTCAATTGAGTAGATTGAGCCTTGAGTGAAGTTGAAAGGCCCTAAAGCGGTATTATTGGTATAAGTATTTGAATCAGGATTATTAAAAAGAGGTGAACATGAGCCGGTGCTTATTGGCCCAAATGAAACAGCACCAATATCACCATCCTGAGGAAAGTTGGGCGCGGAGGTGCAATAACAAGAAAGAAAGGAATTCATCGTTACTTGAAGAGGGGTTGAAAAAATTGGCGCACAACAACCACCGCAGGTAATGATACACTGATACCAGGTATTCACAGCTTGGGTTGTCTGTAAAGAAGCTGAGTTAGCACCTGCAATAAAGCCATATGGACCGCCGGCACCTACAGTACTGGACTGCCATTGATAAGTAATTCCGGAAAACAACAAAGCCGGTCCGTTTGTAAGTGTAAGGTTAAAAGGAACACCGTTACAAACACTTGGGGCACTAGAAGCAGTTGCAAAAGTTGGGGGTGTTGGCACCCATAAGCCGGAAGTATTACAAGCTGTCGCAAGGGTATAATCCAATTTGATAGTTGGGCGATTTGCAGCAGTAGGAAAGCCTGTTCCGGTAGGAGGATTATTGTCTGTAGCCCAAGTCTGAAAACTTGCCTGAGCAGCAGTATGGCGGTCAAAATAAATGGCATCTTCATCACCTGGAGCAAACCAACCATTACAGTCAGGGGGTATCACAGGGGACAAACAGTAATTTGTTTCTACTAAAACTTCCAAATTATCCAAACCTGCGGCTCCGGTATAGAAAAATGGTGTTGAAAGTGTTATCTGAATCCATCCAGGTGTCCAGGCGTTACAAGCAAATGAACCGGTGGCATTAGGAACAAGGCTTCCTAAGGCTACCGGATATGTAGAGGCAGGGACAATAGGTGAAGCAGTTTCTCTGAGATAAACCTTGTAGGGAAATGTATTCATACATTGTCCGGCCCCACCACAAGTACTACCCGAAGTACAAACACCATTTGGTGTGTTTGTTGAGTTTAAATTAAAGTAAATGCTAGTGATGAAACACGCAGCGGGATTACCAAGATCTGCCTTAGTATAGCGCATTTGTGAACGCTCATAGCCAAAGAAAACGCCAAGCGGTTTACGCTGGCTGCTTCCTGTTGGTCCCGTTCCGGGAATAGTTACTGTAGCTGCGAAGGATAATTGGAGGCCTGCTAAAAAAAGTAGCGCAAAGAATAATTTTTTAGTAGATAAGAATTTAGTAAGGTAGTTCTGCACCATTAGTTTTGGGAATTAGTGGTTAAACTTAATTTAATTAAGATGCCCTAAAGGTATATATTTTACCAATCTATAACAATACTTGGTGAATATTTTTTTTTCTGTTGTTAATTACATTCAAAACCTATCTTTGAAGCTTCAATCACTGGGGTGTCCGGAGCCTACTTCAAGGTAAGCCGGTACTGAGAAAATACCCATAGAACCTGATCCCGGCAATACGGGCGGAGGGAGTGTGCCAAGCGGCTGTTCTATGGATATTACTGTCTTCAGTGAGCTCTAAAAAACTAGCCGATTATGAAAAAAATCCAATTGTTTCTTGTTCTTGTTCTAACCGCTCTTGAGAGTTATTCACAATTCAATCTGTCAGGAAGGGTATTGAGTGCTGATAACAGAATGCCGGTAAGTGGAGCAAACATAAGCATTAACAATTCTTATCGAACTGTGAATACCGATGGCGATGGCAGTTTCATACTACATGCCATGCCTACAGGCAAGTATTTCCTCACTATAAAGCACCTCTCCTATCAAGAGCACCTTATCCAATTGAATTTGTTGTCGGACACGGTTCTAATCATCCAGCTTGACGCTGTTTTAATACTCTCCGATGAGGTAATTATTTCAGCAATGAAGGTCACTGAAAAGAGTCCATTTGCATTTTCAGAATTGAATAAACCAACAATTGAATCTGCAAATTTTGGTCAGGATGTTCCCTATTTACTAAATCAATTTCCTTCTGTAGTTACCACATCAGATGCAGGGAATGGTGTTGGGTATACTGGCATACGGATTCGCGGTACCGATGCAAGCCGAATCAATGTAACCATCAATGGAATTCCGCTTAATGATGCGGAATCGCAAAATGTTTATTGGGTTGATTTGCCGAACATGGCATCCTCAGTAGAAAATATACAGGTACAACGGGGAGCAGGAACCAGCATGAACGGTGCGGGTGCTTTCGGTGGGTCCATTAATATCCAGACAAATAAAATCAATACAAATCCCTATGCAGAAAGTGCGTTTTCAATGGGATCCTTTCATACTTTTAAAAATAATTTATCAGTTGGCTCAGGTTTGCTAAAAGATCATTGGTTCATGGAAGGCCGCTTATCAAAAATAACTTCTGATGGATATATCGATCGTGCAACTTCCGATTTGAAATCATTTTATGTTTCAACAGGTTATGTTGGAAAGAACACAATTGTGCGCTGCAATATTTTCTCAGGTAAAGAAATTACTTATCAAAGTTGGAATGGTGTACCTGAGGCCCGATTAAATAATGATGAAGCAGGCATGTTATTATATATTGACAGAAATTACTTATCGGAAGCCGATGCAGCTAATCTTTTGACTAGCGGCAGGACCTACAACAGTTTTACCTATGAAAATCAGGTTGATGATTACCAACAGGATCATTTTCAATTATTAATATCACATCAATTTAATCCAAATCTGCTTTTTAATGCTGCACTTCATTATACCAAAGGAAAAGGTTTTTACGAAGAATATAAAGCAGGTCAAGAATTAAGCGATTACGGATTAGCAAATATTATTCTAACAAACGACACTATTTCAACTACTGATCTTGTACGGCAAAAATGGCTCGACAATGATTTTTACGGACTTACTTACTCATTGAATTATGCAATCAGCAAAAAGCAACAATTAATAGTAGCCGGTGGATGGAACCAATATGACGGCGATCATTTCAATACCTTAAAATGGTTGCAGTGGGTCTCTAATTCTAACATCAACCAACATTATTATGATGATAATGCTTTAAAAACAGACTTTAACATCTTTGCAAAATACACCTTTGACATTACCAGTAAAATCAACATTTATTTGGATCAGCAATATCGAAGCATCAGTTATCAATTTACAGGCTATGACAGTGATGGATTACTGAAACCGCAACAAGAACATTTTAATTTTTTTAATCCAAAGGCAGGTATATATATAAAACTTTCGCCAACTCATGCTGTTTTTGCATCATTCAGCGTTGCTCAAAAAGAGCCTTCCCGAGTTGATTTTACCGATAACACCTATGCTGAAAGACCGAAGTCAGAACAATTGTACGATTATGAATTAGGCTACCGTTTTCAATCAAACAAAATATTATTTCAGGCCAATGCTTATTTGATGGATTATAAAAATCAACTTGTTTTAAAGGGCGATGTAAATGAAGTAGGCAACTATACAAGAATTAATGTTGAACAAAGTTCACGAACAGGAATAGAAATCAGTGGTGATTATAAAATAACAACAAAAATTAATTTAGGGGCTAATGTTACATTCAGCAGCAATAAAATAAACGATTTTACCGACCGTCTTGACAATTATGATGATGGAAGCAAATCAATCTATCAATACCATAAAACCGACCTCGCTTTTTCTCCTTCGCTAACAGGAATGGGGCGCGTTGAATACAATCCCGTTAAAAACTTCATTGTTAAAATTTCAGCAAAATTTATAGGTAAACAATACCTGGATAATACACAAAATGAAATGCGCCAAATCAATGATTATTCTGTTTTTGATGTCATAGGACAATACAAGGTGAAGTGTTCTTTATTTAACGAACTCACATTTGGCTTGTTATTAAACAATATTTTTAACAGACAGTATGTCTCCAATGGCTACTCCTATGGATACATATTTGGAGGAAGTGAAATACATGAAAATTTTTACTATCCGCAGTCAGGCTTTAATACGATGACGCAAATAACCATTAAATTTTAAATGTAAGCCTTAACTTAAAATGGATTTAGGCTAAAAATGCTTACGGTCATTCAATAGTTTTGTAAGCTCCAATATTTGTTTTATATATATAAACTACATCATTACCATTCTTTGGATTGAGTGCATTTAATATTTTATCAATGAATCCTGGCTGTATGGTTGCTTCGTAAGAAAGATTGCCAAAAACATTTTTCATATCGGCAACTCGTTTTTCAATTTGATAATCCTGGAAGAACAACACGAACTTAGGTTTTTCTGTATCAGCCAATTCATTCACTTGCACCTGCAATGAATCCACAGGTCTGTCTGATCGCACTTCTGCAACATAAAGCCATTGACCGGCATAAAACTCGGGCGGAAGCTTAATGGCATCACGTTTTCTATCTTCTATTACAATGAGTTTAACATCCTTAAACCTCGATAAATAATACATAGATTCTACCCTGGCCCGCTTAGAATACATAGTACTAACCAATGGTAATAAAATCAAATTTAAACTCACGGCAAAAATGACGGATCCTCTCAGAAATTTCTTCATTGAGCTATTCCAGTTGTTTTGTTCAAATGCATCCATCAACCCCATGACTCCTCCAATGATTACAAAAGGCACGATGGTTAAAATAAATCGTTCTTGTTTATTTGGAAAAATGGAATGAAAAACCAGGAAAATAAAGGAAGGCAAAAAGATAATAGTATATTTTTTCCAACTCTTTAGAAAACCAAAAAACAAAAAGAAACTCACCGGAGGTATCAACATTCCCAATATGACAAGCAAATAACTGTACCAGGTATTGGCACCATATTTATCGGAATTCTCAAGATTATACTTTATATATTCTCCAAATTCGGCAAATGGCTTTTCCCAGATAATGTAATCAAATGGTGCCTGAATCAAGATAAAAGAAATAATGCTTCCAACGATCAACCATGTTGCTACTTTTAGTTGTTTCTGTATCAATAGCGTAAGAACAACGCCTCCAACCACCATTGTTGTTTGATAACGCACTGACACAGCAAGTGTGAGGATAAATCCGGCAAGAAAATATTGCATTATCGAATTCTTTTCTTTTGGTAAAGCTAGCCAGGTGCCCCATACTAAGAAAGGAATGCAGGCAAATTCAACCAGGTTGCGCACACTTAGAAAAGGCATAAACCAGTAACAAGCCAATAACAAACCGGCAATTTTTGCAGCGTGCTCACCTTTAAGCAGTCGTACAATTTTGAAACCGAAGTATACAATCAAAAGGGAAAATGAAGCATGTATCAGTCTCACAAAAAACATTTTCAATTGCGGATCTGTTAAGTGAATCCACCTCAATAAAGAAAATAATATGTAATGCAGGCCGGAATAAAAAAGACTGTGGCCATCCGCATTGGTTGCACCACTCCATGGAAACCAATTGTTATAATCTAATCCATCAGCCCATGATTGTGAGGACTCAATAATTAAAAAATGATCATCATGCCAACCAAATCCTTTAGAAAACAAAACAGCCGGCAGCCTAATGATTGCTGCCAACAGCATTAAGGCTGTCAACGGCTGCTTATTCCAAAATGTAAGTAATTTCTCTTTCATTTGCGGTTATTGAGCGGCAAATGTAATTAATGCAACAATTAGGGTAGTGATTTCTTTTTATTAATAAGTGCATTGATAACGACAAATAAAATGAGCCCTTCGCCAACACAAAATAATTTCCAATTGTATTGAACAGGAATAAAGCTCTTCATCTCCCGGAAAAGTCCATCAGAAGAACCCGGTCTCCACAATTGTTTCCCATCAATAAAAATTAAATTTAAATAATCAATGCAAAAAGAATATACAATTATTATACAACCGAAAATCATCAGTGCAATAGCTGCATTATTTAATGGGCGTTTGCTATCAATAAATATAATAGCGATGCAAATCATGGATAAAGAAACAATGCATGGAGCCAATACCGGGCCCACCCAGGGTATTGGAATGAGAAATAGAATATCCCAATCAAAAATGGAAACCGGCCAACCAAGAAAGATCTTTAACACAACGTAATAGGTTATATCCCAAATGCCAAAGCAATACATAAAATAAAGAAATCTTTCCCTTCCGTTTTTTCCTGCAATAATTCCAATTGCGACAAGCATAATTACAGTCGCCGCTTCTCGTAAAAACTCTACCAGTCCAATTGATGAATCAATAGTAGATAATGGAAAACGAAATCCATCAGGGTAATATATTTTTCTCAGGTAAATTACAATGGCCCCCTCCATAAAGCCCATGGCAATGCTGAAACATGTCAGCCAGAAAAAATGCCTTCCCTTTTCTCTGCCAAAAATTAATTCCGGGTTGAGGCCTTCGACCCTATCCATAAGTAAGTTACAATATATATAAAGCCATATGGAATAAAATTGTAATAAGTATCACTTACGCTATGAGCTTTAGTATCGATAAAAATAAAATCGTGAACAAATGCTGCAATAAGAAAAACAGTAATAAGCAACCCGGGAATACTCACAGGTTTATAAATCCATCCAAAGGGTTTGAATAATTTAAGTTCCATTTTTGCGCGATTTAAATCGTGAGTTATTTAACGCAATGAGTCATTGCGTATTGCCTGATTCAACAAATTTAATAATTCATTCTCCGGAAATAAAGCATTTTACTAAACAAATATTTCGGGTATATTTACGCTCCTTATTGTTCGCAAAAAGTTTGTAAGATTTACCGAATTGCTGCCTGGTACTATTGCTGTTTGTGCTACCCGAGAACTTCAACAAAATTGGTAAGCACAACAAACTGTTGCCAGCTCAATTGTTCAGGTCGCAGGGATGCAAAGGGCATGTCACTTAGTTTAGCTGAACTGATTAAACTCCTCAATGAATTCCGAAGTGTTTTTCGACGCTGATTAAAGGCTTGCTTCACCACCCGTTTAAAAGCCTTTTGATCGCAACCCAAATCCGTCCTTTTATTCCTGACCAAACGTATCACACCAGATTGAATTTTCGGAGGAGGGTTGAAATTTGCAGCATCTACAGTAAATAGATATTCAATATCGTACCAAGCCTGAAGAAACACACTTGGAATTCCATAGTCTTTATTTCCCGGTGGCGATGCTATTCGGCTGGCCACTTCTTTCTGAAACATTCCCACAACTACCTGAACCTGGTCTTTAAAATCCAATACCTTAAACAATATCTGTGAAGAAATATTGTATGGAAAATTACCAATGATGGCCAGATCACTGCCAAGTTTTGCGAAATCAAGCTGCAAAAAATCATCGTGTAAAATCATGCTTTCTGTGAGCGGCAAATTAGCTTTCAAATAGCTTATGGAGTCTGCATCAATTTCCACGAGCTTTAATTGTATTGGCTGATCAATTAAGTACTTCGTAAGCACCCCCATACCCGGACCAATTTCCAATACGTTATCAATTCCGGGAACTTCCATTAAAGAATTTACAATCCTTTGTGCAATGAGCTCATCTGTCAAAAAATGTTGACCAAGGTGCTTTTTGGGTTTAACATCAGCTTGTTCTTTTTTCATTTTGGCCGACTGCAATTATTTCACCACTTCAAGCAATGTCCTGAAAGCTACAAACTTGTCGCCATAACGACTTGAAGCATCATTCTGCAACGCAGGAGCAAACTGATCGCGGTAAATTTCATAAGCTTCCATATTCTCACAAAAATACTGAATGGCATACGTCTTACCACCTGAATCTTCATCAGCCAGCACCCGGAAAATACGGTTCTCCAAAAACATCCCGGTGCGCATTACATCCGGAACATGAACTTCCTGCATCCATTTCAGCCACTCTACAGCAACACTATTATCAATGTTGACAGTTACATTATATACAATCATAAAAATAAATGATTTTAAAAGCTTACTAAATTACTGGGCGCTAATTTTAAAATTTTCAAAAACAAATCTTGATCAAATGAGTTTGTCTCCCCTCAAGTACCGGAACCTTTTGCGTGCCTCCACA
>JANOXC010000137.1:0-21714 GCA_031418215.1 Bacteroidota bacterium | reverse complement strand
ATTGAACATCGATTCAATGAATATATTCAATTTGTTTCTAAGCTCGAAAAACCGGATGCCGTTATAGCAACCGGTGGAAGCAATTCGGCCCGCTATTTTGAATACTATTTCAGCAAGATTCCACATATCATTCGTAAAAACAGGAATGCTGTAGGCGTTCTTGAAGGCAATGAATCAGCGGCAGAATTAAAGGAATTGGGAAGGGATATTTTTTCCTATTATGGACTTGGTTGTAGAAACGTTTCCAAATTATATATACTAAATGGTTATGATTTTTCTGACTTTTTTAAAGCGATGGAGAATTATTCAACTGTTATGCAGCACAATAAATACATGAATAACTTTGAATACCACCAGACTTTGTTTCTGTTGAACAATGAAAAATTTCTTACCAACAATTTCCTGATCATCAGAGAGCATGTTCACCTTGCTACTCCGGTATCCGTTGTTCATTATGAATATTATGACAATAAAATCAGCCTCAATAAAAAGCTCGCATCAGAGCAGGAAAATATTCAATGTATAGTTGGAAAAGAATTTATTCCATTCGGAAAAAGTCAGTCGCCATCATTAAACGATTATGCCGATGGGGTGGATGTGATGCAGTTTTTGTTGAGGTTAGGCGATTAGGCGAAGAAGCGATTAGGCGAAGAAGCGATTAGGCAAAAAGACGATTGGGCACAGAAGCGATTGGGCACAGAAGCGATTAGGCACAGAAGCGAATGGGCAAAGAAGCGATTGGGCAAAGAAGCGATTAGGCAAAGAAGCGATTAGGCAAAAAAGCGATTAAGTAAAGAGCTGACATTTGAAAATCAGGGCAATCCAAAAAATCAGTTTAATCAGCGGTCAAGATCAGTTTAATCAGCACTCATATTAAGTATTTGTTGAATGATTATGCTGATATGTAGGATATAATACAGTTTTTAACTGATTAAAAATATCGATCTTATTTTAAGAAGGGAGGAAGAGCATTTATCATTTAATAAAAAATAAAATCAGGGCAATCCAAAAAATCAGTTTAATCAGTGGTCAAAATCAGTTTAATCAGTGGTCATTATTGTTTTTCATAAGCACCCAAATCCGGAAAAGTATTTAATGTTGAAGGGCGCAAATTACGTTTGATGTCGAAGTCTGTTGTATCAGGTATCACAAATGCACTATCCCCAAAATCAATTGCCTGTGAACCGGGTCCTAATTCATAATTATTATTGTCGGTGTCTTTAAAACCAGGGTCACAATTTCTGCAAATGGTATTAAAATGATTTATGTCGCTGGTTGGCGTATCCTTAGCTTTAATCAGGCAATGGTCGAATTTATAATTGATATTCACTCCACTTCCGGTAATAAAATCTGATTTCAACTCATCATCCTGACTTCCCGTAATGATACAGTTTTTAAAATCCGCTGAATTCAGATTATAAACATCAGTACCAGTTTTTGTTGATTGATAATTGTTGACGTACACCGCGGGAGTCGACCGCTGTGATATTTTCCAATAATTAGCCATCGTGCAATGTTGGAATTCATAACTACCGCCAGCAGTTAATGCACAACAATAAGAGCCGCAATTAGCAAAAACATTGTTCCAGCCTTTAATGGTAAAATTATACGCTAGTAACCCAAAACCACTCATGTTTTCGACGATCGTATTCGACAGAAATAGCTGATCGGTTGCGGCAGGTGTGGGGAATACATCACATTGCAGTCCAATAAATCCATTTTTAATGATTGCATAATTGATATTGGAAAATGAGCCATTGTTAAGCCATATCCTGTCCCATTGCCCGGGCTCCTCTGCAAAGGAGGCTTCTCTTCTGATTCCCTGGAAAACAACGGGGTGATTTACATTACCTTCAACATTTAACTTCCCGCCTTTATATATCCATAACCCGGCACCATTATTAAAATGAATCTTACAGCCTGCTTGTATAGTCAAAGTTTGAGTGGAATCAATTACGAGGTAACCATAAATTACATAAGGCAAGATGCTATCCCAGGTAAAAGATGCGTTAAGTGCTGTATCAAGTAAGGCATAAAGTGGAAAATTATCGTTGAGAAAACGGTCGGCCACAATAAAATGTGCGTTTTGCCCCCAAGCTCTTAGGTCAACATCCTGCACGGATCCATTGGTTTCAAAAATGATGGAATCGGTTATGATGTATGGAAGGACTCCGGCGTTTGGATCAACAGTTACTTCCACGAAAATCCAAAGGCTGTCTTTGGCCCTAATTTCAACGTCTTTAAACACCCTCCCGGCCTGTCCGTTTACATTCATTCTGAAATTCACACCAGGTCCAGCAAGTCTGATATTTGTTTTAAGTGGCTGATCATAAGGATTGTACACCTTGAAATTTTTTGTCGTAGAGCCTATGGACACAAAAACAGTATCGAACAATATCTCTTTTTGGGAAAAGTTGAGTTCAACATTGCTATCCGTAAGCAGATCGTCTTTTTTACAAGAACTAAAAGGTAAAAGGAATGCCAGACTGAGCAGGAAAATGAACTTAAATAAGGGGCTTAATTGATTTAACCAGCGAGACATAGGTGGGCAAATATAAGTGAAGTGGAGTAGCTGAATGGCTATTCAATAACTAATTTTCAGTTCAACTATTGTACATTATGATTTTATCCCTATTTTTGCCCTCCAATTATAAATTGTAATGAAAAAAGACCTGCATCCCAAGAATTACCGTATGGTAGTTTTTAAAGACATCTCCAACGATTATTCTTTTATGACGAAATCTACTATTGATACCCGCGATACCATTAAATGGGAAGACGGTAAAGAATACCCGCTTGTAAAACTTGAAATTTCGCACATGTCGCACCCTTACTACACCGGCAAAATGAAGCTGATTGACACTGCCGGTCGTGTGGATAAATTCCGCACCCGATATGCAAAAGCGAAAAAACAAGACACAGAAAAATAGTTTTCATGGTGGTACATTAGGTAATCCTGTTCCGGTTTTAGGAACAGGATTTTTTTATTGCATCCGGTGGGAAACATTTAAAATATTGCTGGTTAAATACAACAGATGGGACTTAAATATAAATTTTACATTTTTATTTTTTGTTTTTTAATGTTGGCTGACAAAGCCCTCAGCCAGCAGCAGCTATTGATCTTGTATGGTGATGGTACTCAAAGCCATTATACGATGCAGTTTGCCGATGAATTTAATGGTGAAATATTGGATCAAAAAAAGTGGTTGACTTCCTATCCTTGGGGCAGACATTTAACAGGTAATACGCCGGAAGAAGAATCACTCGAATATTATACGGATGGTAAGAACAGTACTTTGCACAAAGGAATTTTATCACTCACTGCAAAAAAAGAAAGAACTTGCGGAAATTGTGAATCATGGATTGACTCGGCTGCACGGAACAAAAATGGAGAGTTAAATTTCCGGTGTTTTGATTATTCATCCGGTATGATCTATTCCAAAGAAGCTTATGGCTTTGGCTTCTATGAAATTCGATTCAAGCAATCATTAAACAGCAATGGAATGTGGCCTGCATTCTGGCTTTTTGGAAATGATAATGAAATAGATGTTTTCGAAAATAAAGGAGAACGGTCCAGTGAAACACATTGGGATTTGCATTGCAAAGGAGGCTGCACAAAAAATTATGGCGGATGGAAAAAGGTAAAAACAAATTTCACCGGCAGGTTTAATACCATCTCATTTGCATGGACATCTGAAAAGCAACGCTGGTTTTGTAATGGAAGTAATTATGTAACACAATCACAAGCCTATCAAGGTGATATGCACATCATTGCCAATAATGCTGTTTCACGAAATAGAAAGGGAAAAGGATTTTGGGTTGGCACTGATGAATCAACGGTATTTCCTTCTGCTTTGGAAATTGATTATATCCGGTATTTCAAAAATAATTATAATGGGAGGAAATGGAAATATTTACCTAATGATGAAGACTTGTTGAAGCAATTAACGTCATCCCAAAAACCTGATTTACTTAATCATTCAGTTAACACACGCAGCAACCAATTAATAACGGTCTATATTGATTTCGAGAAACATCAATTAACGTATCATTATTACGGAAAGCAAAGCAAACAAGGTGCTGTTGCGATTTATGATTCATCAGGGAAATTGATTAAACGACAAATGACAGGTGAAAAAAATATCAATATTGATCAGCTGCCTGATGAAAGTATAATTGTGATTGCCAGAGCCGGAAAGAAGATACTTGCAGAAAGAGTAGAAGTAAAAAGGTAAGAAAAAGGCTGTGAATAGTTTACCTTAAGTTAATCTTTTGACCGACGAGTGCATCCTGGCCGGGGGTCATATTATTATTGTGGTATAAACGGGTAAGTTTCACGCCATGTTGTTGTGAAATGCTTCGCATCGACTCACCCAATTGCACAAGATGGTATTCTTCCTTTGCGGCAACTCTTTTAGGTTTTAAGAAAACAATTTCTCCCGGTTTCAATTCATCATTCTTATCTGCATCGTTATATTTCAAAACCTGCCACAACATCATTTGTTTTTGCTTGGAGATACTGTAGAATGAATCCCCTTTTTTGGAAATGATATAAGGAACACCGTTGATAAATCCTTCAGAGGCAAGTGGTGGAGATTTATAAAACACTTCCTTTTTTGTTTCATCTCCTTGCTTCACTTCTTTTTTTCCACCTTCATTGGCAATTTGTGCCGTGCCGTCTTTACACACCGGCAGATCTTTTCCTTCATCCAGCAGGTATAGTTTGTTTCTTTCAATCAGGTCAATTAACTTGGAAGCATATTGCGGATTGGTAGCATAGCCTGCTTGCTTTAAACCTTTTGCCCAACCTTTGTAATCTGTAATATCCAGCTGAAACAAAGAACTGTAACGATCTCGTGAGCGCAGAAAGTCAGAATGGTCTTCGTAAGATTGCAAAGGATTTTCATATTTACGGAAACATTCATCGCGCTCATCATCATCCTGATGAAACGTTTCACCGGTCCATTCAACATGACATTTAATGCCAAAATGATTTTTTGCATTCAAAGCAAGCGGGCTATTGCCGCAATCAGATTCAAACATAGCTTGTGCTAAAGTGATGCTGGCAGGTACATGTTTCTCACGCATGTTGACCACGGCTAATTCCTTGTATAAGGATATATATTCCTCCGGACTTAGTCTGCGGTAAGCGGTTTGAGCATTAACGGTTGAAAAGCCTAATAATGCGAGTGATATATATAAATACTTGCGTAAAATGGTTTCTTTCATTTAGACAAAATTATAAAACATAACCCTTTATAAATCCTGAGGACTTCATAAGTATGAACAAGGTTTTGTTAATTCGCTAAATATTGCAATCCACCGGTATGGATAGCCAATATTTTGGTTCGGGATGGGAAGTATTCTTTTGCAGCTAAATCCATTAACGCAAAAAACATTCGCCCGGTATAAATGGGCTCTATTTTAAAAGATTGATTGGCATTAAAATCATCCACAAAGCGGTTCAGTCCTGAATGCTGGTGTGCATACCCACCAAAATGATAATCATGCTGAATGGTAAACTGATTTGGATTACCATTTTCTTTAGAAATCATTTGACGAACTTGTTCATCCAGATTGTCAGCACCTTTCAGCACTGAAATTCCAAGCGCCTGTTGATGTGGCTTGAGGGAGAGGGTAAGTCCGGCAAGCGTGGTTCCTGTACCAACAGCACAGACAACTACATCAAAATCTTCAGGCAAATTAGTAAGGATTTCCCTGCATCCTTTTATGGCCAGTTCATTGGACCCTCCTTCAGGAATGCAATAGGCACCTTTAAAAAAATCTTTCACCAATTCAAAATGTTCCCGGTAATAACTGAATTTAGTTCTGTCGATAAATTGCAATTCCATTCCATTAACCACTGCCGTTTTCAATGTTTTATTAAGGGGAATTGGCATTTCACCACGGATGATACCAATTGTTTTAAAGCCTTCTTCTTTGCCGGCTAGGGCCGTTGCAGCAATGTGATTGGAAAAAGCACCACCCATTGTTACAATCGTTTTAAGTTCAAGTTGTTTCGCTACTTCCAGATTATATTTTAATTTGAAGCATTTATTACCTCCGACAATAGGGTGAATGGCATCCAGCCTTAAAACTGAGATATCAACACCATTTACTGGAGCTAAAAGTGTGATTGGAGGTGGATTTTGGAATAACAATGATGTAAATTTGCGCAAAGAATTGAAAAGAAAGAAAGCAATTGAAAGGATGTTGTATTTTCAATGGTAAAAGTAGTTAAAAATGCCTTTTTACGATAAATTTGATAAAGAAGATTATTACCTGTCAGCCGACGGGTATGTGGTTTTTACGGAAGCCTATCACCTCAAGCGCGGCTATTGCTGCCAGAGTGGTTGTAAACATTGCCCCTGGCATAACAAAGAAGAAGAAAAAAAAGATAAAAAAGCTACCGATAAAGATTGATTTGTAATTTCATCATTAAAATAGTTTAAACATTTAGCAATGCAGTTAACGACAGAAAAACTCGACCTTACAAAAACAAAAACACCGGTTGGTACCACCATTAGTTGCAAGGGATGGATACAGGAAGCCGTATTAAGGATGTTGCACAACAACCTTGATCCTGATGTTGCAGAAAGACCGGAAGATTTAATTGTGTACGGTGGAACAGGAAAAGCAGCACGTAATGTGGAAGCATTCCATCTCATTGTAAAAGCATTACGCGATTTGAATGATGATGAAACATTACTCATTCAAAGTGGTAAGCCGGTAGGTATTTTGCCAACGCATAAAGACGCACCAAGAGTATTGATCAGCAATTCACAATTGGTTCCACATTGGGCCAACTGGGATTATTTCCGAGACCTGGAAGACAAAGGATTGATCATGTACGGACAGATGACTGCCGGCTCCTGGATATATATAGGCTCACAGGGAATTGTTCAAGGCACTTATGAGACGTATGCTGAAGTTGCACGTCAGCATTTTGGCGGTTCACTGAAAAACACTTTAAATGTTACAGCAGGATTAGGAGGGATGGGTGGCGCACAACCTTTGGCAATTACTATGAATGGAGGGACTTGTCTTGCTGCTGAAATGGAAGCATGGCGTGCTGAAAAAAGATTGCAAACAAGATACCTGGATTATATATATCACAATATTGATGAAGCGATTGACCGTTCAGTAGAAGCGAAGAAGAAAGGAGAAGCAATTTCTATTGCATACATTGGCAATGCCATTGATTTATTAAAGCGAATGATGGAAAGAAATATTATTCCCGATACGTTGACTGACCAGACCTCTGCTCATGATGCATTGGTAGGTTATTTTCCTGAGGGGTTATCAGTGGAGGAAGCTAAAGCATTGCGCTCATCCAATCCTGATGAATATATAAAACGCAGTATGTCCAGCATGGTAACGCATGTTGAATTGATGATTGCTTTACAGAAAAAGGGAGCAATTACATTTGACTATGGTAATAATATCCGCGGACAGGCATTGGCCATGGGATTGAAAAATGCATTTGACTTTCCCGGTTTTGTTCCTGCTTACATTCGTCCGTTATTTTGTGAAGGCAAAGGGCCCTTCCGTTGGGTTGCATTAAGCGGTGATCCTGATGATATATATAAAACGGATGCAAAGATTCTGGAACTTTTTCCGGAAAATGAATCATTGAAACGTTGGATTACGCTTGCCCAAAAACGAATTGCATTCCAGGGATTACCTGCACGTATCTGTTGGCTGGGACAAGGCGAACGTGAAAAAGCAGGATTGGCATTTAATGAAATGGTGAAACAAGGAATCTTAAAAGCGCCAATTGTAATCGGCCGTGATCATTTAGATACCGGCTCTGTTGCATCACCAAACCGCGAAACAGAAGCAATGAAAGATGGCAGTGATGCTATTGCTGACTGGCCTGTTCTCAATGCAATGATTAATACTTCAGGTGGTGCAAGCTGGGTTTCCTTGCATCACGGTGGCGGAGTAGGGATTGGTTATTCCATTCATGCAGGAATGGTCATCGTTGCTGATGGAACAGATGATGCATCGAAAAGATTAAAGCGCGTTTTACATAATGATCCTGCTATGGGCGTTATACGACATGCTGATGCAGGGTATGATATTGCTATTGATACAGCGAGAAAGCATCGCTTGGATTTGAAGGAAAGGCTTAAATAAGAGTACTAAATACTTTTTGTCTTCACTTCCTTTGTCCTTCAGGAGGAATCTATTTTAAATAATCAATGAGGATCAATTGAAACATAATGTTTATCATTTTTATGAAACATTAAGGTTGGTTGTAAAAAGGTTCCTCCTGAAGGACATTTTTTTCTAACGACTAAAAACTATATGAATAGTTCACCCCAATAATATAACTCGTCAAGGGATTATTCAAATTCACTTCCTCGTTAATCAGGTAAAACAATGACATGGAATTTTTCTTGTTGAATTTATAATCAACACCAAGCGAATAACGCATATTATCAATTTCATTGCCCTCAGGATTGCTTAACTGGTAAAACATTTCACAGGCAAGCCAAGGAGTATATTTTTTATCGGTGTCGTATTTTACGGTGAGTTTACTTCTTAAAGAGGTGTATTGCGGGCTGAAACCGGCATCCGACGACTGCACATCTTTAACCTGACTCTGCAGCCTTTCGCGTAAAGTAAAAATCACTTTTTTATATTTTATGCGATAAGCTAAATCAATGAAAAGACGATGACGGATACTGTATGAATCATCCATGCGTTTTGCCTGTATAAAACGATAGGCAATACTGCCAGTTAAATGTTTAAAGATTTTATGGGAGATACCAATCTCTATAAATGCCGTGCCAAGCTCAGTAACATTTTCATTGAAACGTAATTCTTCCGAAATACTTACAGTGTATCCGTTAGATAATTTTTTACTAATGTCAATGCTGGTCCACAAACCTGCATCTTCTTCCTGAGAAAAACTTTTAGAAGCTGTCAGCAGAAAAAAAAAGACCAGGCAAATGGAAAATTTATTCATAGTAAAAAACATGAATTTCTGCGGCATCTCTGAGGAAGTCGATTTTCCCGATAGAAATCTGGTTAATTTTTACGCCCAGTCTGTTTTCAAGGTCAGCTAATAATTCAGCCCTGCTCTCAGGTTTTATCAGTTCAATTTTTTCATACATCACAATTCTTGATGTTTCTTTTTTCATGAATACCTTGCTCTCCAATACCCATGTACTCAATAAAATAATTCCATTGATTAATATCAACTCATCCCAGCTGCCTTTGGTTACAGCACTGATCAGTCCCATTGCAATAACAAGAAAAAGATAGGTCATATCTTTTGCAGAGATGTTTTCTGTACGGTAACGCAACATGGAAAACACGGCAAACAATCCAAACGCAGCTCCCATGCTGAGTTCTACTTTATTCAACAAAAATGTGATTAAATAAATCAATATGTTGAAAATAAAGAAAGTAAATACATATTCACGATTCCGGTAAAGCGGAAAGTAGATAAGACGGACAAGCATAATAACGGATACTAAATCAATGAGTAGCCTGATAAAAAATTTGGGGGAAAGTTTTTCAAATAATTCGAATGCTGAATCAGCGTTTTGTGCACTAAGCTCTTGCAGGAGTACCATAAATTAATTTATTTAGTAAGAGTAATTGTGGTTTGAAATTATTAAATCGTTGTTGTTCATACAAACTCATCACGCCAAAGCAATACTTACTCAGTGAGCCCACTCTGATATGATGATCTTTCATTAATCGTACAAATGTAGAAACAAATGGTTTTGACTGTTTGACTTCTGCAATTACCAATTGTTCTAACTTTTGTTGTTTATCATTGTTTGCGAATTCCAAATTCATATCAATGGTTACCCTTTCCGGCGCATGTCGGTTTACAAAAGTGATGCGCGAAAAATTCACATTAAATTTATGCTCCAGGTTAGTTGATTCAAATGGACTATGTTTCGAAAGGAACAATTCCGCTTGTCCGGTAATATTGCTTTCAATTTGTGGATATTTAATTCGATTTTTTACAGTCCTTCCTTTATTATTCTTGAATTTGATTTCAAAAAAATGAAGGTTGGATTCTACATAAGTTCTGAATCGAATCTTAAATCGATTTAACTTCCCCCTGTGGTGGTATTTATATAAATCAAAATCTTTAGTGTCAAAGTAGAAGGACTCATAACGGCTGATACGATGTCCATTCACTTCTAATACACGATAAGAATCTTTAATTGCATCAATAAATGCCGGTAACATTTCCTGTCGAAAAGTATATTTAGTGTCTGTCCTGTCCATTAAAGCAACACTGTCCATTTCCTTCAATGAAATTGGCTCAAAAAGTTGAAGTGTGTCGTTAACAGTTAGTTTCATTATCTAATGGAAAACAAAAACATATTTTAAGAATGTAGTCTAATGTTTTCTTTTATATAAATTAAAGTGACAGGTATTATTTATATTTTCTTATTTCAAAGGTGCCGGCGTTAAGTGTCTGCTTCTTAGAAGTGATTTCTACAGATTTATTAACCACCTCGTCAATGGTATAACCACCAATACCCAACGAATCATATGTTTCAGAATATACATAAAGACGATAATTTCCTTTTCTTAAATACTTAAATTCAAATTTGCCATCGTTCCCAGACTTAATCCGGTCACCAAAAGTAATATCATCACCATAGACAATAAATACTTCCTCATTGAATCCGTTTTGCGTTGTAATCGTATCAAAATAATTTACACTGTTAATCACTGTGGCATGTACATAACCAATAATTGAAGCGCTGCCACCTTGTCCTGGATCTTTTTGACAGGAGCTGATGGAAATAAAAACAACAATAATAAATATACCGGATAAATTGTATTTCATCTTATTCATATAGTAAATACCTGAGTTAATAACAGTTTTACAACCGCTTGATTATGTTTAAGACGGAAGGCACTGCAAAAAGCAGTTTCAGAATTACTTAGGATCATAGACCAACTTAATGGTTTTAGCAGCATTTCCAGCAGTAAAGCGAAGTAAATATACACCAGCAGGAAGATGAGTTGAAGACAAGTCAAGGTTAACAGAATAAAATCCTTTTGTCATCTCTTTTTCATTACTGATCAATGCTACTTTATCACCCAATAATGAATGCAGGCTAATAGTTACGTTTGCTTTTTCGTGAATATTGAAATCAATAGTTGTTGAATTGCTAAAGAGTGTAGGATAAGCATTTACATCAGCTGTATTCCCGGTCATTTCAAAAACGGCGGCACCAATTGTGAAATGAGCAACAATGCTGTCGGCGTTGTTGAAATCAACTTTGGCATTGATGGAAGTAGTGTTGGGATTAATAGTTTGCGTTACAGCCGACCAATTACTGAAGGAGTGAGTGGCGTCGGGGATTGCCTGGAGTAAATTATCCATTCCGCCAAAATATGATCCATGCCATGGAAATTGTGAAAGCATCAATGAATTAAATTTAACTGTACCTGTGCCTATCGGGTCAGCATTCACAACTATATCATAAGGTCCATTTAAGTTATAGCAGGAAATAAATCCACTGGAAAGGTAATTGCACCTTGCTAAAACAAAATTTCTTAAGGTTTGAACATTGGTCTGCCATTCGGTATACGTACCGCTCCAACGCCCGGCATGTCTGGTCATTTCCGGGTCAATGGTGGCAACCCATTCATCTAATTGTGTAATCATATTATCACAACTGAAGACAGTATTCCATAAATCAATCATCCTCGAAACATAAAATTGTTCAAATTCAGGATTCATCCTCAAACGATTTAAAACCTGAATATGTCCTTCCGGATCGGAATTTCCTGTTAAGCCCTGTGCATCACAAGGCAATGCATTGTATGCCGTACTCGGTATGCCCGTATAATTAATATAGAAATCAAAAACAGCATCATTATCCCATAAGGTATATCCCCATCGCTGATGTGTGCCTGTTGTATCGGTACCGCGCCACCAACCGGTATTGTAATTTAACCAGTCGGAGCAAACAGTAAAAGAATTTACAATAACATAATCAGCAAGGCTGGTTCCGTCATAACGATCCATTACATATTTATATTTTACCGGATCAGCCATGTTGTTTGTCATAATGTAATTGTAGAGCGTATTCCAATTGGTAATTGCTGTTGTTCCTCCATATTCAGCCCAGGTATTTCCCCATGTCATAATGTATTCTAAATGGTATTTATCCTGACCATAGTTAAAATCGGTGTAATCATGATCATCAGGCCGTTCCCTGATATCATAAACTCCCCAATAAGCTCCGTTGATATAAATGATTACTTTCTCCGCAATGCGAACATCAAGATTCATATCACCGCGCTTAGCAAGCATTTGAACATAGGTGTCACGAAGATGGGCACTGCCTAGATTTGATGTATGATGATCAGCGGGATAATTATCATCACCGGCAGCACGCAGGATGAGACGCTGAAATTGATCTCTTGTTGTTGAACGGAATAGTTTTTCTTTTACTGCATAATTATAGCCCATTTCATCGCGGGAGGTAAAATCAATGCTTCGCTGACTGTTAGCCCAGGAGTCTTGTCCATGTCGGTCGAATCCACCATAAGTTTTTGCAGTACGAACGCCGGCAGTATCAAAATATTCAAATGATCCAATCGGGGTTAATGAACCACTGCCATTGGCAAGGGTGCTTAATTGTGTTCCTGCAACAGAAATTACCGGTAGTGTGAATGCCTCATCAATAAAATAAGTCTCAAAACGTATAAAACTTGGTAAAATACCGGCATTGGTAGTATAGGTAATGGCCTTTAAGACTTTTGTTGAGGGAATGCTTATTGGGCCGGTGTAAATGGTTGAAGTACCCGTTGGGGCAGTTCCATCCAATGTATAGCGAATGGTTGCATTTGTTTCTGTAGTGGTAAGGGTTACCAATTGCGTTCCTGAGTAAAAACCTGCTGCTAATGTGGCATCAGGTCTGGCAGCATAATCGGTATAAGAAATAGCGCTATTATTGGAGCTGTTGGGAGTAGGAATCGTAAATATTTTCCATGTTGCTGCACCGTTTGTGGACCGTCCAAATGAATGACCAAGTTGCGTAACGGTTAGTCTAAGACCATCAATTATTGTTCCTGCGGGATTTGAAAGAACAAGGTCTTCTTTATTGCTTTTTGTCTGTGTCAGCTTAAAGTTGGTATGAAAGTGAGTCCCTACTGACATATTCCTGCCGGAAGCCCAAAAACGCATAAAGCCATTACCGGCCATAGTAGTGCCTACCGGGATTTGATATTTGGTATTATTGGTTGAATCATCACTAAGATAGTAACCTCCTATGCTGACGGCGCTACCTGAAGTATTGTAAAGTTCTACCCAGTCTTCATATTTGGTATTATTATCAGCAAACTGGCTTAAATTAGCCGCTGAATACTCATTAATTACTACCTGACCTCTTACAGAAAATGAGGAAATAATAATCAGAAATAAGCAATAGAAATTACGTCTTTTTGCGTTCATTTTTACAATAATTAAGGTGTTTTTAAACAAGTTGTTTTGTCGAATACAAATTAAAGATTATTTAACATAAAAAAAAAGTTTATTTAATGAAGGAGTTATATTCGTAAAAACTTGAATTCAGAATGATTTCTGCTCTAAAAGCTTATTAAAAGGCTTAAATGAGTAATTAATACGTTGGGAAAAACCGTTAGAAATGACAAATAGCCATTGCTGCCTATAAGACTGACTGCAATGGCTATTGACAAAAAGTTAGGATTGATAAAGAAAACAACCCCAAAGCGAAACTTAAAGGGCTTTACACCAATGTGGAATCAATAGTTATTTGCAGGGCCGGTTTCAAAAGCTTGGACACCGGGCAATTCTCTTTTGCTTCCGTCACGCATTCGGTAAATTTCTCCTTTGTGATTCCCGGAATTGTAGCGGTTAAACTAAGATGGCTTGTAATGATAGAGCCGTCTACCAAGTCAATTTCACAGCTGGTTTCAAGGTTGTCGGCAGTAAAACCGGCGGCGCCAAGGATAAATGACAGTTTCATATTAAAGCAACCTGCATGCGCGGCGGCAATAAGCTCTTCAGGATTTGTTCCAACCCCATCGGCAAAACGATCCTTCCATGTATAGGGGATCTTGTTTAATACTGTGCTAGAAGTGGTTAAATTTCCACTACCCTCTTTACCTGTTCCTTGCCAGATTGCTGTTGCTTTTTTCTTCATTAGTTTTTGTTTTTTTTGTGGCTGCAAAGTAAATACATTATAACGTATAATACCTTTTGAAATGGTAATTTCCATTTGTTTCAATTGATGGCTGACAAAAAGTGTTTTTATGCATCGGAGTATGTAAAAATATTGTAAGGCTCCTTAATGTTAATTTTTCTCAACAAGAAACAACTTTTTGTAAGTAGTTTTGCCGTCGCTAATGGTAAATACTATAATAACTGAAACAACTTTTTTCCGGAGAAAGCTTTGGGTAGGTGCGGGGCTGGTTTTTGTGGCACTTGGTATTATCGGTTATGTGACGCCGTTAATGCCCGGTCTTGTGTTTTTTATCCTGGCTTCTTTTTGTTTTGCAAAGGGATCACGTAAATTTTTACGGATATTATTATCCAACCCGCATATCGGACCTCAAATTATGGATTGGAAGCGTGGTAAAGGAATGTTGTTAAAAACCAAGATCATGGCTATTGCAATGGTTGTGCTGAGTATGGGATATAGTGCATTTTATATTGTAAAACAGGATTGGGTAAAATGGTGCATAGGAGCTTGTGCTGTATTAGTCGTAACACTCATTATTTTAATCAAGACAAAAAAGAAAGAAGAAGTGTATGTCAGAAACAATTAATAAACAAAAGTTAAAAGCAGTAAGAAAGTTTTCCTGCAAATTGAAGCAGGAGTCGTTCGGCAGCCTTTCAGGAGATGAAGTTAGAAGCCTGGCCATAGAAACATTTTTTAATGAAGAAGGGCTTACAATAAAGGAGATACGATACAATAAAAACAATGAGCAGGAAGAGATTCATGAATATACGCACGACAATAATAAGAAAGTAATTTTTCATCATTGGTTAATGCCACTTGATGAAGTAGAAGAGGCGGAAAAAATGGAACGCGATAGCAACGGTAGACTCAACAGAGAAGTTAAAATTTATGGAGGAGAAGAAGGAGAGTCAATCACCTATTATTATGATGAAAAGGGATTGGTTATTGCAGTAGAACATAAGGATGAGGAAGGCGTGCTTACTTCCAGGGAAGATTTTACTTACAACGAGCATCAATTACTTTCCGGCAGGAAACTTTCTGATTTAGCAGAAGGAAAAAATAAATCATACGAGTTTTTTTACAATGATAAAAACAACCTGGTGCAGCAACTGGAATATGATGCCCTGGGAAAACTTGCAAGAAAAACCTTGTATGAACAGGATGAAAATGGCAACGACATCTCCATTGTGCAATACAATGAAAAAGGTGACATTACACAAAGGATGCAGTCAATTTATGGTGATAATGGAAAACTAAAAAAGAAGATTTCGAGCGGTTTTTTTGCACGAATTGTAGAATATGATTATGATGAAACGGGTAATTTAATTGATGAAATAACAACTGATGACAACGGTGCTATTATCAGTAGGAATAGTTTCGAGTTTGACGAAAACAATCACCTGGTTTTTGAGACATTCTATGAAATTGATCTGACACATAGCGGTCGCGATACGAATATCGCCAATAGATTTGAATATGATTTTTATTGAGATATGCGTCGCGAACTAATTTTTTCAACACTGGCGCGCGCTTCCAGCGCGTGACTCCATCATCAATCAAATAATTACTGAATGTATAAATCAACATGGCATTGGATTGAAACACTGGAGAAAGCCGGCGAATTAGTTCGTATTAAAGAATTTGTAAATCCTCAACTGGAAATAACAGAGATCACAGATCGTATCAGTAAACAATATGGTCCAGCGCTGCTGTTTGAAAATACGGGTACTGATTTTCCTGTGCTGATCAACAGTATGGGTACAGAAAAACGAATGGCAATGGCATTGGGTGTTGAGCGATTGGATGATATTGCCATTGATATCGAAAAACTTTTTAAAGACTTAACAGGACCGAAGCATTCATTTTTCGAAAAACTTAAATTGCTCCCTCAACTTAGTGATATAGCCTCTTGGATGCCCAAAGAAATAAGCGGTCGTGGTGCCTGTCAGGAAGTGGTGATGCAAGATCCGGACATCACCCAATTCCCTGTGTTGAAATGCTGGCCTGAAGATGGGGGACCTTTTATTACACTTCCTGTTATACAAACAAGAGATCTTACAACAGGAATTCGCAATGTAGGCTTATACAGGATGCAGGTTTTCGGAAGACAATTAACCGCTATGCATTGGCACCGGCATAAAGTTTCTGCACGTCATTTTAATGAATATAAAAAAGCAGGAATTCGCATGCCCGTTGCAGTAAGCATTGGTGGTGATCCGGCATACACTTACAGTGCAACAGCACCATTGCCAGATGGCGTTGATGAATTTATGCTGGCAGGATTTATCCGAAAGAAAAAAGTGGAACTGGTTAAATGCCTGACCATCGATATGCACGTTCCTGCTGATGCAGATATTATTATTGAAGGATATATTGATCCTGCTGAAGAATATATATTGGAAGGACCATTTGGAGATCATACCGGTTATTATTCATTGGCTGATTACTATCCTAAGTTTCATATAACTGCCATTACACACAGAAAGGATGCAGTTTATAATGCTACCATTGTAGGCATTCCACCACAGGAGGATGCCTGGATTGGAAAAGCAACGGAAAGAATTTTTCTTGCTCCCATTAAAATGACCATGGTTCCTGAAATAGTGGATATGGTATTACCGATAGAAGGCGTATTTCATAACCTCGTCATTGTTAAAATTAAAAAGGAATATCCTGGGCAAGCCATTAAAGTGATGAATTCATTGTGGGGTGCCGGACAAATGATGTTTACAAAGATGATGATTGTAGTTGACGGTGATGTGAATATTCATAACAATGAAGAAGTGGCTAAATACATTGCAACACATACGGAAGTCTCAAGAGATATCATCTTTACACAAGGACCTAACGATGTGCTCGACCACAGTTGTTCCACCATGGCTTTTGGTGGCAAGATGGGAATTGATGCAACTGCTAAGTTAGCAGAAGAATTGCAAGGAATTAAGCAAGTAAATATTGATAAGGAAAAGCTAAAAACTTCTGTTGATGCCATCAATTTATTTTGTCAGTCATTTCCTGAAATCAAACAGGTCAATGCTGCACTTTTTCATATTGGAATTCCATTGTTGTTTATTGCAATTGAAAAGAAAAGGAAAAATCATGTAAGAGAACTTTCATCACAGTTACTTGCAGATGCTGCATTTCGTGAGGTGAAAATGGTTATCTTTCTGGAGCATACATTTGACATTGCATACATTGCCGATGCTGTTTGGCGTTTTTCCAATAACATTGATCCCAAACGAGATCATCAGGTAATATTTGCCAATGAAGAAGGTGTTAATCATATTGTTTTTGACGGCACACGTAAAACAAAAGAATTGGATGGCTTTGAACGTGACTGGCCAAACATTCTTGCCGCTGATGAAACTACTATGGATAGGATAGATGCACTCTGGCCCAAACTCGGTTTAGGAGATTTTTTAGTTTCTCCTTCCAGAAAATACAGCAAACAACTATACGGTAAAAATGCAGTTGCCGAATAACAAATTTTTTGAAAGGATTAATAACTTTACAGCTTAATAATTTTCTCAACCCATTGTTTTTGGGAAGTTTTTGCAGTGACAATATACATTCCCTTAGGCTGATTGCCAATGTCAAATAGGAGATATCCCGGATTGGAGTTTTGTTCCAATATCTTTCTGCCGAATATGTCAGTGATTGAAATAAAATAGTTACCGATATTGTTTTTTACCTCTACCTTGAATATACGTGTACCGGGATTTGGTGAAACAATCAGTTGCTCCTGTGTTATAATATTCTCTGGTGATTGTAACGAGGTTAGAGCAACACTATTTCTTGATCCGGCTGAAGTTGTTGTGCAGGGCGAATATAATATTGTTGGGCAATGAGCTTTAAATGCACTGCCATTTTTAGCATGAAAACCATCTTCAAGCTTGATTGCATTGGCTGCTCGAAAAGTGACATTCGCTCCCGGCTCAATTGAATATGATCCTATCGGTACATTAATGTCAGGATCGACTTGTTGTCCGGAAAATATTTCATCCTGCGCTATATATATTAAAGGATAGGGTTGAGTGATGATCCCATTTTGTACATACTGAATGTTTGAATAATTTTTCAGTACAGCTCCTCCCATAGCTAACGATTTAAAACGGGCAGGATTTTTTACGGATGGATATTCTTCAAATAAAAGTGTACCACCAGGGTTAGCTTGGAAAATAACATCAAATATTTTTACACAGGGTTCAACGGTTATTCGGCCTAAATTTTCAATATAATAATATCCAAAACGTTCGTCAATTAAACTGGTGGGGCTAAGATCATCCCAACTAACTGTAGGATAATCAATAGGGTTTCCTGAGACTGGCATTAACTCATTTGCATTAACGGGTACCGGTACATTTTTATAATCAATATATGGGCCACCATTCGCTATTGTATTGGCCTCTTGAACTTCCTTCATTGATGGATAACGACCTAAAATGGTTTTAAAAGTATATCCGGTAGGAAAAATTACATTATTAACGCCGCCTGTTGCAGCATCAGCAATTACGCTGACTTCTGAGGGATTATAAATTATCTTTTCATTAGGGTTAATAACAGTAAGATCGAAAAGAGGGTAGCCTCTGTCTATATAATACTCATGCTTAATACCTTGTTTAGTCAAAGGAATCGTAAGATTGCCATTGTTAATTTCATAACCAACCGGAATGGTGCCAATGTTATTTCTCAAATAGGTTGTGTAAAGTGAATAAGGTGCCGGTGAACCATTGTAAAACTCATACTGGGTTCTTAAAGTGTAGGAATTGTAATAAGATTCAGCAAATGGACTAGCAGAACTTAAAGGAAAATAGGTAGTTGTAGCACCTGGATTGCATGGTGCAGTAGAACCATTATTAAAGCCTAAATAATCTATTGTACCCCCCTCAAACCAATCATTATTTGATGAATTAGAATAATTAACGCCTAATAATAAGGGATCGGCTGTATATGGTTTTGTAATTAACTCTGGCATATAAACCACATCCCAGTCAGTTGAGCTACCAATTGAACTGTTTTGTGAAACAAATGGATAGTAACGCATCCTTCCTCTGGTGTTATCATAAATCCAAACTATTGAATCAGTAATAGCAGAAGTAATACTATTGGTACAATGAAGATAAATGGTATGTTTAATAGCAGTATGTGGGAGGAGTGTTCTGGTTCCATTATTAGCGGGATAGTTTGAGTGAAAATTATCAGACACTAAATTATCAGGTAACCCATCAGCTCCGCTAATTGGAGCACCGGGACCTGAATTTGTAAAAAGGCCATTTAACCTGGTGTTCTTAATATCACCCCAACTTTGAGTAGAAAAATCATAATTGTCTTCAGGCATATATAATCTACGTTTATCAATTGGAGAAACAGGGTAAGCACAACCGGTGGCATCATTGTAACAATTACAGGTAAATGGAAATGACACCACTTCCATTTTATAGGTTTTAGCGTTATTTGCCCAGCTTGAAGGATAAAAACTATTTGTATTGGTAGACCAAGCAATATTCCAATGAAGATGGTTAAGAGAAATCATGTACTCACCTGTGTAACCACCATTAATTGATCGCCGATCATCTGAATCAAAAACGGCAGCTACCGGGTTGAATGAGTTGGAAATTACAAAGGGGTGAAATTGATAGTTAAATAAGTTTGGAATGGTTGGGTAGTCTGTTTCATACGGATCAATAATATCCTGTGTATAAGAGAAATGACTAAATAATGATAATATAAAAATGATTACAATATTTTTCATATTATTAAGGGATAAATATGGTTTTAAAATTCCAACTGTATTGTTCATCTTCTATTGAAGCTATATACAAACCATTCAAATGTAAATCTTGAAGGTTGATTGGTTCTTCATTTTTAATAATAGCATGATAAATCAATTTGCCAGTGATATCTTTTAGTGTAAAACTAACCTGTTTATAATCCAACAGTCTTTTGCTTAAACGAATAATTCCGTGATTCGGATTAGGGTATATTAATGAAGAATCATTCTTGATTTCTAAATTATCAATACTTAAAGGGCTGCTACATTGAATAAATTCAATTGGTGCCGGCCAACTATGTATGTAAATAATGGTATCTACAATGCCATTGATGCTGTCGCTTGAGCATGAAAAATCAGTTTTTGTTATGCTTAAATTACTTACACATGGTAAAGGACCTTGCGTATAACTGCAACCGAAAAATTCATTTGTATCGCCTTTTGCAATTGTCAGAAAATTAAATGGAGGGTAGCCGCCCCCAACATAATAGACTGTGCTGTCTACCTTGTAATATGACCAGAAAAAACCAGCTAAGCCGGAACTATTCATTGCTTTACGCATTATAATTTGTCCTGATGTATCAATTATCGATACATTTGTGCCATTATTAATAAAATAATTACCATTTACTTTGGAAATGATGTTAGCATTAAAGATCATGTTATTACATGTCCAATCATAAAGATTGCACCATTCAACATTATAATTACTATCCAGGCAAAAAAGAAATGGGATGCTAAATGATGGATTTATTCCATAATCGTTGAATGATGATACCACTATTTTATCATCATCAGGTAAAATAAAATAAGATCGGTCATCAGTTGAGGTTCCAAAAGCCATTGATTTTAGTAAAACACCATCGGAATCTATTTTCAAGATCAATGCATCATTCCCTCCTGACCCAATTCCATTTATTGACCCTGAAATCAAGTAATTATTATCATGACCAATAGTTAAGCTGTTTAAGTCGGAACTAACATAAAGTGGATCAAAATAGCTTTTCGACCATTGTATATTTCCAAAAGTATCAACATTAAATAAAACTATTTTCGAGGAATCGAGTGTTGAAGATTGAGGATAATAATACACATCTAATCCTAAAGTCAATGTTCCATTACGATTTACAACAGCATCGACAAAAAAATCAGTGTCAGTCGAGTCGCTGAAGTTGAATATCTTAGTCCAAATTAAATTGCCATTTAAATCAATTTTAGTAAGGGCAACATCATAATTGTAATTACCTGCTATAAATATATTATTATCATTAATTCGAAGCACTTTCTTATGATTATAACCATAACTTTTAGCCCATTGAAAAACACCTGTACTGTCTGTTTTAACTACTGCATAATTTGAAGATATTATTATACTTTTATCATTAAGAACAATAATAGAATTCCCACTATAAGTCCAGTTTTGTCCGCTATAGTTTTTATTAAAAAATTGTTGACTGAAAGTATGTTCGCAGCAGAAGACGGAAGTAAATAGTAATAATATAATTTTGTTCATTGGGAATTATTCGTTTTCTAGTTCCGTAATTCTTTTTTGTAACTGAATAACATATAAAAACAATTCTTCAATTTTTTGCTGTTGCATTTTTTGAATTTCACCAAGAGATTGCCCATTTGCTTCTATATCAATAGAAGAAGGCATATCAGGAAGATGTTTATTAAGGCTAATATAGTTGCTAATTTCATTTAAGCTCTTTACTTTATAGCCTTTTGCAAAAACATAATCAG